>NZ_JCALCN010000015.1:0-122214 GCF_059812345.1 Mycobacterium sp. NGS59 | reverse complement strand
CAGCCGCGCCGGCCGCAGACCGGCCAGGCGCCGATGCCCTGGGTACGCAGCACGTTCTCGGCCACGCGGATCTGCTCCTCACGGCTGGCGCCGGCAGCGGAACCCGAGCCACCGTTGGCACGCCAGGTGCTGGGGGTGAACTGCAGCCCGCCGGAGTAGCCGTTGCCGGTGCTGATGCCCCAGTTACCGCCGGACTCGCACTGCGCGATCGCGTCCCAGTTGACGCTGTACGCCTTGACCGGGGCGGGTGCGGGAACCTCGTCGACCGGCGGAGCCCCGGGGGCCGGCAGGTTCGGGTCGAAGGCCGCCGGCTCGGGAGCCGGGGGCGCGTCGGGAGCCGGGGGCGCGTCGGGTGCCGGGGGTGCGTCGGGCGCCGGGGCGTCCGGAGCCGGCAGGTTCGGGTCGAATCCCACTGGCTCGGGAGCCGGCGGCGCGTCGGGAGCCGGCGCGTTGGGGTCGAAACCAGGTGCCACGTTCGGGTCGACGCCCGGGACATCCGCATGAGCGATGCCGGTGGTCGGCACGGTCACGAGCGTCCCTGTAATCGCGGCGACGATGAGCGTCTTGCGGACGTTCTTCAACCTATTTCCTTTCGTTGCGCGCGCGCCGAAGCCAGCCCTGTAGAAGGGCTGCATTGTTAGGGGATGAAATCGCTTCAGAGCGTGCCGTCTCGGTTCGGCACGACAGCGGAGGACTCGATTCGTCCGGGGTGGCGCAGTGGCCAGCACCCACCAGGCGACGGTTATGTCGGCGCCGTCCCGGTTCCGCTCACACGCGGGTCCGTGGATTCAATTTTCGATTTATTGCGCCCGTTTGCGGGCTAAAAGGACCGTACGATAACGATTCGGATTCGTCATCTCGACGTCGCCGATATCTCGGTTCGATCATGCGCGGATCACATACCGGTGCGCGAATTGTCAGCGCAGGTCACGTCCACATTTTCGGACGCGAGGGAGCTATCGCGGCGCGCACCTTTTGGTGAGCCGAATCACGCCCAAATTGTGAGATGGGCCACCGAATTTCACGATACGACACATGAACAATAGCGCCGTAAGCCTGCACCTAGTCGGAAGTGACTTGGCGCACAATCCTATTCAGTAATCGGTTACCTCATCGACTTTGCGCAACTGTCGAATACCCACATTTCTCACTTCGGCACCGACAATGCCGCCGAAAACTGAAGTATGCGCAGGAAATCGGCACGAAAACCGCCCTGTGTTCAGTTTCCGGCAATTAGGAAGGAAAGCTGCTCTGAGGCTGCGACGCGGGTGGACGTCGTCTCAGCGAACGGACCGCACCGGCGCCAGCAAGTCGGCTTCGGTGTTGACGTTCGCCAGCACGTCGGTGTCGGCGAGCACGATCTGCTGCGAGTCTGAGGCGTCGATCAGCGCACTCATCCTGCGCTGCCCGGCAGCAACCAACGCGTCGATCCGGTCCGCCAGATCGGTGCGGTACACCGCGGCCAGGTAATGGCTGCGACCATCCCACGGCATCACGACTTCGGCGTTCGTCTCGACGGCCAGGCGTACCAACTCGTCGATCAAATCGGCTGTGAGCGAAGGCATGTCGACGGCAGACACGAAAGCCAAAGACGCTCCCGCCTCGGCTGCGGCGCGCAGTCCGCGCCCGGTCGCCGGTAGCGGACCCTGTCCACGGAGTTCGTCCCGCAGGATGGGAGCGGACAGGTTCGGCAGGGGCTGTCCCGGAGCCGCCACCACGTAGACGGGCGAACAACGCTGACCGACGACGTCGACGACGTGCTCCACCAGCGTCGTCGTACCCCCCGGCAGTGTCAGGGTGGCCTTGTCGCGGCCCATTCGTCGCGATTCACCGCCTGCCAGGACTACCCCGGCAAGTGAAACTTCGTCAGGCACCTGAGCAGCCACCTCAGTCCACGGTCCAGGTGTCGCGGCCGCGCAGCAGCGACTGCAAAGCAACCTGGTCCGACGAAGCCGACTCCTGCGCGGCCGCCACCTGTGAGCGGGCGGCGTCGTCGTACGTCGGCCGGCTGATGTCGCGGAAGATACCCATCACCATGTGATCGAGGTTCTGGTCGGACAGCCGGGACAAGGCGAAGGCGTATGCCGAGTCCTCGGCGTGTGCGTCGTGCACGACGATCTCGTCCACCGAGACGTCGGCGGTCTTGGCGACTTCGAGCCCGAAGCCCGACTTCACCACGCAGTACTCCCCGTTGCCGCCGAAGACGATCGGCTCGCCGTGGCTTACCTTGATCACCCGCTCCTCGGCGCCCTCCTTGCGCAGCGCGTCGAACGAGCCGTCGTTGAAGATCGGGCAGTCCTGCATGATCTCGACCAGTGCGGCGCCGCGGTGCTGGGCGGCGGCGCGCAGTACCTCGGACAGTCCGGCGCGGTCGGAGTCCAGCGCGCGGCCGACGAAGGTCGCCTCGGCGCCCACCGCGAGCGACACCGGGTTGAAGGGGTGATCCAGCGAACCCATGGGCGTGGACTTGGTGACCTTGCCGACCTCCGAGGTGGGCGAATACTGTCCTTTGGTCAGCCCGTAGATCCGGTTGTTGAACAACAAGATGGTGATGTTGACGTTGCGGCGCAGCGCGTGGATCAAGTGGTTGCCACCGATCGACAACGCGTCTCCGTCGCCGGTGACCACCCATACCGACAGGTCCTCGCGGGCCAGCGCCAGGCCGGTGGCGATGGCGGGGGCGCGGCCGTGAATCGAGTGGAAACCGTAGGTCTCCAGGTAGTACGGGAACCTGCTGGAGCAGCCGATGCCACTGATGAAGACGATGTTCTCGCGACGCAGGCCCAGTTCGGGCAGGAAGTTGCGGATGGTGTTGAGGATGACGTAGTCGCCACAGCCTGGGCACCAGCGCACTTCCTGGTCGCTGGTGAAGTCCTTGCCCTTCTGGGGCTGGTCTTCAACAGACAGCGTGGGCACCCCGTCGTTCTTGGTCGGCTTGGCCGTGACGCCGAGGTCTGTGCCGATCAGGCTGGTCATTTGCGCCGCTCCTCCTCTATCGCATCGCCGCCGGGCTTCATGCTCCCGCGCCGACCGTTGCCGCACCCAGTTTGGCGACCATTGCCTTGTCCTGTTCGATCTCGGCCAACGTGCCACCCAGCGCGGCACGGATGATGCGCCCCACTTCGTCGGCCAGGAACGCCAGCCCATGCACCTTGCTCACCGACTGCACGTTCACCAGGTACTTCGCCCGCAGCAGCATGGCCAGCTGACCCAGGTTCATCTCCGGGCACACCACCTGCGGGTAACGACGCAGCACGTCCCCGAGGTTGGTCGGGAATGGGTTGAGGTAGCGCAGGTGGGCGTGCGCGACCTTGATGCCTTTGCGCCTCGCCCGACGGCAGGCTTCGCCGATGGGCCCGTAGGAACTGCCCCAGCCGATCAGCAGCAGCTCGGCGTCGTTGGTCGGGTCGTCCACTTCGAGATCCGGGACACTGATGCCGTCGATCTTGGCCTGGCGTATCCGAACCATGAGGTCGTGATTGACCGGCTCGTAGGAGATGGCGCCCGAGCCATTGGCCGCCTCCAGGCCACCGATGCGGTGTTCCAGGCCGGGTGTGCCGGGCACCGCGAACTGGCGGGCGAGGGTGTCGGGATGCCGAGCGTATGGCTGGAACGGCTTCCCGGGCTCGGCGAAGACGTGCTTGATCGGCTTCAGTGAACTGACGTCCGGGACGCGCCACGGCTCGGAACCGTTGGCGATCGCGCCGTCGGACAACACGATCACCGGGGTGTGGTACGACACCGCGATCCGCACGGCCTCGAGGGCGGTCTCGAAGCAGTCCGAAGGCGAGCGCGGCGCCACCACGGCGACCGGCGACTCGCCGTTGCGCCCGAACAGCGCCTGCAGCAGGTCGGCCTGCTCGGTCTTGGTGGGCAGACCGGTGGAGGGTCCGCCGCGCTGGACGTCGATGACGATCAGCGGTAGCTCGGTCATCACGCTCAGACCGAGCGCCTCGGATTTCAGCGAGATCCCCGGACCCGACGTGCTGGTGACGCCCAGGGCACCGCCGTAGGAGGCGCCGATGGCCGCGCAGATGCCGCCGATCTCGTCTTCGGCCTGGAAGGTGATGACGTTGAAGTTCTTGTGTTTGGACAGCTCGTGCAGGATGTCGGAGGCCGGGGTGATCGGGTAGCTGCCCAGCACCACCTGCTTGTCGGCCAACTGCCCGGCCGCGACGATGCCGTAGGCCAGCGCGGTGTTGCCCGATATCTGCCGGTACTCGCCGGCCGGCAACGAGGCCTTCGAGACTTCGTAGGTGGTGCCGAAAGCCTCGGTCGTTTCGCCGTAATTCCAGCCCGCCTTCAGGGCCAGCACATTGGCCTCGGCGACGTCGGGCTTACGGACGAACTTCTCCCTGATGAAGTTCTCGCTGGTCTGGATCGGGCGTCCGTACATCCACGACAGCAAGCCCAGCGCGAACATGTTCTTGGCGCGCTGGCCGTCCTTTTTCGTCGCGCCGATCGATTCGACGGCGCCCAGCGTGAGCGTGGTCATCGCGACGGAGTGGACGACGTATTCCTCGAGTTCGTCAGTCTCCAGCGGGTTGGTGACGTAGCCGACTTTCGTCAGGTTGCGCTTGGTGAACTCGTCGGAATTCACGATCACCATTCCACCGCGCGGCAGGTCGCCGATATTGGCCTTCAGTGCCGCCGGGTTCATGGCGACCAGCACGTCGGGCCGGTCCCCGGCGGTCAGGATGTCGTAGTCGGCGATCTGGATCTGGAACGACGAGACGCCCGGCAATGTCCCTGCGGGAGCGCGGATCTCGGCGGGATAGTTGGGCTGGGTGGCGAGGTCGTTGCCGAACAGCGCTGCGTCGGAGGTGAACCGGTCGCCGGTCAACTGCATGCCGTCGCCGGAGTCCCCCGCGAACCGGATAACGACGTTTTCCAGGCGCTGCCGTCCGGACCCATTCTGAGACTCTGTCCCGGCACCGTTGCCGTTCGGATCCACGTCTCCGCCTTCCATCTGCTGTCCCGGACCGGCACCCCGCTGCAGCTCAAAGATCAAGCGCGCCGAAGTGCCGTCTCCGCTGACACGTATTTGGTGTCACTGGCGGTACCAATTATGACACTTCTCTAAGGATGTCTGTTCGACCTCCCGCACCTCGTTACCGGCGAGTACGCAGGTAAAAGCCGAAGTCAGCGCGGCGGAGGCGGCCGTCGACAGAAAAACTGTGGTTTTGGTCACTTTCGTTACGCCGGTCACGGAGCGGCGCGGGTGCGGGAGGACGCTCAGGCGGTCTTGTCGCGACGCTCGCTGCGGGATTGCTTACGGGGCACGATGGTCGGCAGCACGTTGTCCTGCACCGTCTCCTTGGTGACGACCACTTTCGCGACGTCGTCGCGGCTCGGGATGTCGTACATCACCGGCAACAGGACTTCTTCCATGATCGCGCGCAGACCGCGGGCGCCGGTGCCGCGGTGGATGGCCTGGTCGGCGATCGCTTCGAGGGCGTCGCCGGTGAACTCCAGTTCCACGTTGTCCATCTCGAACAGCCTCGTGTACTGCTTGACCAGCGCGTTCTTCGGCTCGGACAGGATCTTGACCAACGACTCCTTGTCCAGGTTGGTCACCGATGCGACGACCGGGAGGCGGCCGATGAACTCGGGGATCAAGCCGAACTTGATCAGGTCCTCGGGCATCACTTCGGCGAAGTGGTCGGTGGTGTCGATCTCGGCCTTGGAACGCACCTCGGCACCGAAGCCCAGACCCCGCTTGCCGACTCGTTCGTAGATGATCTTCTCCAGGCCGGCGAACGCACCCGCGACGATGAACAGCACGTTGGTGGTGTCGATCTGGATGAACTCCTGGTGCGGGTGCTTGCGACCACCCTGCGGAGGCACCGACGCCTGAGTGCCTTCGAGGATCTTCAACAGCGCCTGCTGGACGCCTTCGCCGGAGACGTCGCGGGTGATCGAGGGGTTCTCGCTCTTACGGGCGATCTTGTCCACCTCGTCGATGTAGATGATGCCGGTTTCGGCGCGCTTGACGTCATAGTCGGCGGCCTGGATGAGCTTGAGCAGGATGTTCTCGACGTCCTCACCGACGTAGCCGGCCTCGGTCAACGCGGTGGCGTCGGCGATGGCGAACGGCACGTTGAGCATCTTGGCCAGCGTCTGAGCCAGGTAGGTCTTGCCGCAGCCGGTGGGGCCGAGCATCAGGATGTTGGACTTGGTCAGCTCGACGGGCTCGTAGCGCGAGTCGCGGCCCTTCTCGCCGGCCTGGATGCGCTTGTAGTGGTTGTAGACGGCGACGGCCAGCGTCCGCTTGGCGGTGTCCTGGCCGATGACGTAGCCCTCCAGGAAATCCCGAATCTCGATCGGCTTGGGCAGTTCGTCGAGCTTGACGTCGTCGGCGTCGGCCAGCTCCTCTTCGATGATCTCGTTGCACAGGTCGATGCATTCATCACAGATGTACACCCCGGGACCCGCGATGAGTTTCTTGACTTGCTTCTGGCTCTTCCCGCAGAACGAGCACTTCAGCAAGTCACCGCCGTCTCCGATGCGCGCCATGATGCTTCAGGGCCTACTTCCTGTGTCGCCGTATCGTCTTGCCTGCCGCGTGTATCCCACGACGCTACCCGTTAGTTCCGGCCCGCCGCGACCGTTAACACCGAATAGCTTGCTTGATATTCACTGGATATTCGCGCTTTCTCGTGCGAAAGCAACATATCTCCCGTCGGCGTCCGGCACTCGTCGAGACGCGCAATCCGTGTCTCTGGCGTGTCGCGGTCGTTACGCCGGCGAGGCCGGCGGGCCGCTTCCGGCACCAACCCTACAGTGACGCCGTGCCCCGGCGGTGCGATCCGTCGAACGTGTAACCACTGTCAAAATCCGGCCGGTTTTTCGCAGTGGCGACACGCTCGGCGAGGCGTCAGGCGTTCTGCGCGGACAGCTTCCGGTATTCGAGAACGGTGTCGATGATCCCGTAGTCCTTGGCGTCCTCGGCGGTAAGGATCTTGTCGCGGTCGGTGTCCTTGCGGATCACCTCGGCGTCCTTGCCGGTGTGCCGGGCCAGCGTGGTCTCCATCAGCGTGCGCATCCGCTCGATCTCGGCGGCCTGGATCTCCAGATCGGAGAACTGCCCCTGGATGACACCGGACAGCGACGGCTGATGAATCAGCACCCGCGCGTTCGGCAGCGCCATCCGCTTACCCGGGGTTCCGGCGGCCAGCAGCACGGCGGCCGCCGACGCGGCCTGGCCCAGGCACACCGTCTGGATGTCGGCCCGCACGTACTGCATGGTGTCGTAGATCGCCATCAGCGACGTGAAACCGCCGCCCGGGGAGTTGATGTACATGGTGATGTCGCGGTCCGGATCGAGGGACTCCAGCACCAGCAGCTGCGCCATGATGTCGTTGGCCGACGCGTCGTCGACCTGCACCCCGAGGAAGATGATGCGTTCCTCGAACAGCTTGTTGTACGGGTTGGATTCCTTGACGCCGAAGCTGGAGTGCTCGATGAACGACGGCAGGATGTAGCGCGCCTGAGGCTGGGTCTGAGGATTCACTGGACTTCTCCGTTGCTGATGTGAGCGGCGCGGGTGATGATGTGGTCGACGAAGCCGTATTCGAGGGCTTCCTGCGCGGTGAACCAGCGGTCGCGGTCCGAGTCCGCTTCGATGCGTTCGATCGACTGGCCGGTGAATTCGGCGTTGAGCCGGAACATTTCCTTCTTGATCACGGCGAACTGCTCGGCCTGGATCGCGATGTCGGCCGCACTACCGGTGACGCCACCGAGCGGCTGGTGCATCAGGATCCGCGCGTGCGGCAGCGCGTAACGCTTGCCCTTGGTGCCCGCCGCCAACAGGAACTCGCCCATCGACGCCGCCATACCCATCGCGTAGGTGGCGATGTCGCAGGGCGCCAGCACCATCGTGTCGTAGATGGCCATGCCGGCGCTGATCGATCCGCCCGGCGAGTTGATGTAGAGGTTGATGTCCTTGTCGCCGTCCTCGGCCGCGAGCAGCAGGATCTGGGCGCACAACCGGTTGGCGACCTCATCGTTCACCTCCGAACCCAGGAAGATGATTCGCTCGGCGAGCAAGCGCTCATAGACCGAGTCCGTGAGGTTGAGACCCACCGAGTTCGAACGCATGTCAGTCATTTTGCCCACCGCGGGGACACCTACTTTCTTTTCTGCTCGTTGCACCGACACTAACCAACCGGACCCGCCCGTGGACTACTCGAGACGGGCGCGTTCGCTCACAGCGTCATGCAGTGGGGTTGTCTGCCTCGCCGGCCTCGTCGGTTTCATCCGCGTCGTCGGTTTCGTCCGCGTCGTCGGTTTCGTCCGCGTCGTCGGTTTCGTCAGCCTCGTGGTCATGGTCGTGATCGTGATCGTGGTCATGGTCGTGCCCGGCGTGCCGCTTGCCGAAGAACTCGCTGGCGTCGATCTCGTTGCCGTCCTTGTCGGTGACCGTCGCCTTCTCGATCACTGCCGCGAGGGCCAGACCGCGTCGCACGTCGGCGAACATGGCCGCCAGCTGGTTGTTCTCCTGCAGGTAGGCGAACAGCTGCTGCGGCTCGATGCCGTATTGCCGCGATGTCATCACCAACCGTTCGGTGAGGTCCTCCTGCCCGACCTGAACGTCGAGTTCGTCGGCGATGGCGTCCAGCAGCAGCTGGCGCTTGACGTTCTTCTCCGCGGCGACCCGAGCTTCGGCGTCGAACTCCTCGCGGGAGGAACCCTGCTGCTCGAGCACCTCGGCGAACTTGGCCTGATCCTGGTTGAGACCGCTCATCGCGGCCTGCAGGGTCTCCTCGATCTGGGAGCGCACCACCGCGTCCGGGACCGGCACGTCGACCCGTTCGAGCAGCGCGTCCAGCGCCGCCTCGCGGATCTGGTCGGCCTGCTGCGCCCGCTTGGTGTTGCGCACCTGCTCGCGCAGACTGTCGCGGAGTTCGTCGATGGTGTCGAATTCGCTGGCGAGCTGGGCGAATTCGTCGTCGGGCTCAGGCAGTTCGCGTTCCTTGATCGACCTGACGGTGACCGTCACCTCGGCGTCCTTGCCGGCGTGCTCGCCGGTGGCCAGCTTGGCGGTGAAGGTCTTGGACTCGTCCACCCCCAGTCCGATGACCGCGTTGTCCAGACCTGCGATGAGCCGCCCGGAACCGACTTCATGGGACAGTCCCTCGGCCGCGGCACCGGGCACGTCCTCGCCGTCCACCGTCGCCGACAGGTCGATCGAGACGAAGTCCTCCATCAACACCGTCCGGTCCACCCCGGTCAGCGTGCCGAACCGGGCGCGCAGCGAATCCAGTTCGGCCTCGACCTGGGCGTCGGTGACCTCGATCGGATCGACCGAGACGCTCAGCGCGTCCAGGTCGGGAATCTCCAGGTTGGGACGGACGTCGACCTCGGCGAAGAACTGCAGCTCCTCGCCGTACTCCTTCTTGGTCACCTGGATGTTGGGCCGACCGATCGGTTGCACGTCGGACTCGGTGAGCGCCTGGCCGTAACGGCTGGGCACCGCCTCTTCGATGACCTGGTCGAGCAGCGCTTCGCGACCGAAGCGGGCCTCCAGCAGCCGGGCCGGCGCCTTGCCGGGCCGGAAGCCGGGCAGCCGGACCTGCTTGGCCAACTCTTTGTAGGCGCGCTGGAAATCGGGTTCGAGTTCGGTGAACGGCACCTCCACGTTGATGCGAACCCGGGTGGGGCTCAACTGCTTGACGGTGCTTTTCACGGCGTGCTCCTCGATGTGTTGGTTCCGGCGCGCTGGGTGCGCTTTGTCTGGCTGGTCGGGGTGACAGGATTTGAACCTGCGGCCTTCCGCTCCCAAAGCGGATGCGCTACCAAGCTGCGCTACACCCCGCGCTGACCTCGCGATCCTACGGCCCGGCAACGCCGGGCACGCACCGACCTCCAGGCACCCAGAACCTCACGGAGCGGTCACGCGACAGCGTCGATTAGATTCGATGTCCGCCACCACGTAATGTCTTGCTCGACTGATTCACGCGGGCGTAGCTCAATGGTAGAGCCCTAGTCTTCCAAACTAGCTACGCGGGTTCGATTCCCGTCGCCCGCTCTGGGCGAATTTTTGCTTGACAGAAAGGCGCCATGAGCGACGTCGATATCAAAGGCTCATGCGCGTCGGAGTACGCCGGGGTGCGCGACGCGTTCGAGCGCAATTTCGTGCTGCGCGACGAGGTCGGCGCGGCGGTCGCGGTCTGGGTCGACGGGAATCTGGTCGTCAACCTGTGGGGCGGTTTCGCCGACGCCGCCCGCACCCGGCCGTGGCAGGTGGACACGCTCACCACGGTGCTGTCCGGCACCAAGGGTCTGACGTCCACCTGCGTGCATCAGCTCGCCGACCGCGGCGAACTGGACCTGCACGCCCCGGTGGCCCGCTACTGGCCCGAGTTCGGGCAGGCCGGCAAGCGCGACATCACGCTGGCCATGGTGATGAGCCACCGATCCGGCGTAATCGGGCCGCGTACCCGGCTGACCACCGAGCAACTGCTCGATTGGGATTACGTCTGCGAGCAGCTCGCCGTCGCCGAACCGTGGTGGGAGCCGGGCACCGCGCAGGGCTACCACATGACCACCTATGGCTTCATCCTCGGCGAGGTGTTCCGCCGCGTCACGGGCCGCACCGTCGGCCAGTACCTGCGCACCGAGATCGCCGAACCGATCGGCGCCGAGGTCCACATCGGTCTGACCGACGCCGAGCAGTCGCGTTGCGCCGAGCGGGTGAACAAGCCGACCGGTCGGCAGTTGCTGGCCGAACTGAACGCACCCGGCTACCCGACCAGCCTGCAAGAGCACCCCAAGGCGGGGATGGCGATCTCGATGGGATTCCTCGCCGACGACGACCTGGACACCGAGAACCTGCAGCTGTGGCGCCGACTGGAGTTCCCCGGCACCAACGGCCAGGTGTCCGCGCTGGGCATGGCGACGTTCTACAACGCGCTGGCCCAGGAGAAGCTGCTCAGCCGCGAGCACATGGACCTGGTCCGCGAATGCCAGGGCGGATTCGAGCCCGATCTCGTGCTGGGACCCCGCGTCGCCGACCACGGCTGGGGTCTGGGCTACATGCTCAACCAGCGCTGCATCAACGGCCCGAACCCGAAGATGTTCGGCCACGGCGGACTGGGCGGATCGTTCGCGTTCGTCGACTTAGAACACCGGATCGGATACGGGTACGTGTCCAACCGGTTCGACGCCAGCAAAGCCAACGCCGACCCGCGCAGCGTCGCCCTGAGCAACGAGGTCTACCGGGCACTCGGTGTGATCCCGAGCGGCGACTGAACGACCTGGCCGTCAGGTTTGACAGGTTGGGCACCAGAACAGATTTCGGCCTTCCAGCACCTCGGTCCGGACCGTCTCTCCGCACACCCGGCACGGATCGCCGGCGCGCCGGTACACGTAGGTGCGGGGTCGTCCGGATGCGTAGGAAGGTGCGCCGTGGTCGTGTTCCGGCCGGACCACGATGATCTTGCCGCGGCGCAACCCGACCTTCATCAAGGCCAGCAGGTCGGTCCACGCCGCGGCGAACTCCGCCTCGGAGATGTTCTGGCCGGTCCGGTGCGGGTCGATGTTGTGCCGGAACAGCAACTCGTTGCGGTAGACGTTGCCTACCCCGGCGATGACGGTCTGGTCCATCAGCAGCGCGCCAATCGGCCTGCGCGACTTGCTGATTCGTGCCCACGGCCAGGCCGGGTCGGCGTCGGCGCGCAGCGGGTCGGGACCCAGCCTGGCGACCACGTCGTCGACCTGACTCACGTCCAGCAGTTCACACACCGTCGGGCCGCGCAGGTCGGTGCCGTATTCGGACCCGACCATGCGCATCCGGACCTGCCCGACCGGTTCCGGCACCGACCCGTGGTCGGGTCGCTCCCATTCGGTGAAGGCGCCGTACAAACCCAGATGCACGTGTACCACTGAGCCGTTGGCGTAGTGGTGGAACAGGTGCTTACCCCACGCGCTGGCACGACGCAGCACTTGCCCGTCGACGACGGCGGCGTCGGTGAACCGGCCCTGCGGGCTCGATACCGCCACCGGAGCACCGCCGAACCGGCGCTGGTGCAGCCGGGCGAGCCGGTGCAGGGTATGCCCCTCGGGCACAGGCGCTCACACCTTTCAGGACGTCGAACCGGGCACCGGCGGGGCTTGGTGGGTGCGCTCGTACTCGGCGAGAATGTCGATACGTCGTTGGTGGCGTTCGACTTTCGACCACGGCGTGGACAGAAACGCGTCGACGATCGCCAGCGCCTCGTCGACGGTGTGCATGCGCCCACCGATCCCGATCAGCTGGGCGTTGTTGTGTTGGCGGGCCAGTGCCGCGGTCTCCACACTCCATGCCAGCGCGCACCGTGCTCCGGGCACCTTGTTGGCCGCGATCTGTTCACCGTTGCCGGACCCGCCGAGCACGATGCCCAAACTGTCCGGATCGGCCACCGTGCGGGCGGCGGCAGCGATGCAGAAGCCCGGGTAGTCGTCTTCGGCGTCGTAGCTGAAGGCGCCGCAGTCGATCGGCTCGTGTCCGGTCTTCTTCAGGTGCTCGATGATCTGCTGTTTGAGCTCGAATCCGGCATGGTCGGCACCCAGGTAGACGCGCATGCCGGACATTGTGCATCAGCGCGCGACCGGCGCCCGCATCGGCTAGTCGAACTGGGGCGACTCGGTGCGAGTTCGCTTGAGCTCGAAGAAATGTGGATAGGACGCGAAAATGACCGAGGCGTCCCACAACTTGCCGGCTTCCTCGCCGCGCGGGATCTTCGACATCACCGGACCGAAGAACGCCACCCCGTTGACGTGGATGGTCGGGGTGCCCACGTCAGGGCCCACCGCGTCCATGCCGGCGTGGTGGCTCTTGCGCAGGGCTTCGTCGTAGGCGTCGCTGGTGGCGGCTTCGGCCAGTTCGGCGGGTAACCCGGCGTCGGCCAGGGCCAGCTGGATGACTTCGTCGAGGTCTTTGTTGCCTTCGTTGTGGATCCGAGTGCCCATGGCGGTGTAGAGCGGGTCCAGCACCTTGGCACCGTGGGCCTGTTCGGCGGCGATCGCCACCCGCACCGGGCCCCAGGCCCTGGCCATCATCTCCCGGTACTGCTCGGGCAGGTCTTCGCGGTTCTCATTGAGCACGGCCAGGCTCATCACGTGGAAGTTCACCTCGATGTCGCGGACCTTTTCCACCTCCAGGATCCAGCGGGAGGTGATCCAGCACCACGGACACAGCGGGTCGAACCAGAAATCGGCTTTGTCTTTCGAGGCGGACTCTTCGGGCATGCTGCGGTCCTCTCCTAGGCGGTCAGGGACGGGACGGTCCGCTCAGACACAACCGTAGTCGCGGGCCGACTGTTCCCGCTCACCCGGAACGCCGCACGCCCAGCCGATATGTTGGAGCGCGTGGCACTTCCCAACCTCACCCGGGACCAGGCGGTCGAACGCGCCGCACTGGTCACCGTGCACAGCTATCAGATCAACCTCGACGTCACCGACGGTAGGGGCGCCCCCGGCGCACGCACCTTCCGCTCCAGCACCACGGTGGTGTTCGACGCACTTGCCGGTGCCGACACGGTCATCGACATCGCCGCCGACACCGTGCACAGCGCGACCCTCAACGGGCACGCCATCGACTTGTCCGGCTACGACGAATCGACCGGAATCCCGTTGCACGGGTTGGCCGATCGCAACGTCGTGGTGGTGGACGCCGACTGCCGCTATTCCAATACCGGCGAGGGACTGCACCGCTTCGTCGACCCGGTCGACGACGAAACGTATCTGTACTCCCAGTTCGAAACCGCCGACGCCAAGCGCATGTTCGCCTGCTTCGACCAGCCCGACCTCAAAGCCACCTTCGACATTCAGGTGACGGCGCCCGCGCACTGGCAGGTGGTCTCCAACGGGGCGCCCAGCAGCGTCTCGGACGCCGAGACCGCCAAAGTGCACACCTTCGCCACCACTCCACAGATGAGCACCTATCTGGTGGCATTGATCGCCGGGCCGTACGCCGTGTGGAACGACACGTACAGCGACGAGCACGGCGAAATCCCGTTGGGCATCTACTGCCGCGCCTCGCTTGCGCCGTTCATGGACGCCGAGCGGTTGTTCACCGAGACCAAACAGGGATTCGGCTTCTATCACAACAATTTCGGGCTGCCCTACGCCTTCGGTAAGTACGACCAGCTGTTCGTGCCTGAATTCAACGCCGGCGCAATGGAAAACGCCGGCGCGGTGACGTTCCTGGAGGATTACGTCTTTCGCAGCAAGGTCACCCGCGCCTCGTATGAGCGGCGCGCGGAGACGGTGCTGCACGAAATGGCCCACATGTGGTTCGGCGACCTGGTCACCATGACGTGGTGGGATGACTTGTGGCTCAACGAATCTTTCGCCACGTTCGCCTCGGTGCTGTGCCAGGCCGAGTCGACGGAGTACACCGAAGCGTGGACAACCTTTGCGACCGTGGAGAAGTCGTGGGCCTACCGCCAGGACCAGATGCCCTCCACCCATCCGATCGCCGCCGACATCCCCGACCTGCACGCGGTCGAGGTGAACTTCGACGGCATCACCTACGCCAAGGGCGCGTCGGTGCTCAAGCAGCTGGTCGCCTACGTGGGTCTGGACCATTTCCTGGCCGGCTTGCGGGACTACTTCCAGACGCACGCCTTCGGCAATGCGACTTTCAGCGATCTCGTCGCAGCGTTGGAGAAGGCGTCGGGACGCGACCTGTCCGACTGGGGGCAGCAATGGTTGCGGACCACCGGGTTGAACACCCTGCGTGCCGATTTCGACGTCGACGACGACGGCAAGTTCACCCGGTTCGCGGTCACCCAGAGCGGTGCCGCGCCGGGCGCGGGTGAGACCCGGGTACACCGGATAGCGATCGGCATCTACGACGAAGATTCTTCTCAGGGCAAGCTGGTCCGGGTCCACCGGGAGGAACTGGACGTCGACGGTCCGAGTACGGAAGTTCCTGCGCTGCTTGGTATCTCACGCGGCAAACTGGTCCTGGTCAACGACGACGACTTCACCTACTGCGCACTGCGCCTGGACCCGGAATCGTTGCGGACGGCCCTGGACCGTATCGCCGACATCGCCGAGCCGTTGCCGCGCACGCTGGTGTGGTCGGCGGCCTGGGAGATGACGCGTGAAGCCGAACTGCGCGCCCGCGATTTCGTGTCACTGGTACTGGGTGGGATCCAGGCCGAGAGCGAGGTCACGGTGCTGCAGCGGCTGCTGCTGCAGGCGCAGACGGCGGTCGGCTCCTACGCGGATCCGGGTTGGGCACGCGAGCACGGTTGGCCGCAACTTGCGGATCGGTTGCTGGAATTGGCGCGCGGCGCCGAACCCGGATCCGACCATCAGCTCGCATACGTCAACTCCCTGCTGTCGTCGGTGCTGTCACCGCGGCACACCGACGTCTTGGAAGCCCTGCTCGAGAGCGATCCCGCCGAGCAGGGACTGGCCGGTTTGGACGTCGACACCGACCTGCGGTGGCGGGTGGTGATCGCGTTGGCCGCCGCCGGCGTTATCGATGCCGACGGCCCGGAAACCCCGCGTATTGATGCTGAAGTACGGAGCGACCCGACCGCGGCCGGCAAGCGACACGGTGCGCAGGCCTCGGCGGCGCGCCCGCAGATCGGCGTCAAGGAGGACACGTTCACCACCGTCGTCGAGGACGACACCCTGGCCAATGCCCTCAGCCGGGCCATGATCGCCGGTATCGGCGCGCCGGGACAGGGCGAGTTGCTCAAGCCGTTCACCGAGCGCTATTTCGCCGCGATCGCGGGCGTCTGGGCGCGGCGGTCCAGCGAAGTCGCGCAGTCGGTGGTGATCGGCCTGTATCCCTACTCCGACATCTCCGAGGAGGCGATTGCCGCCGCCGACAGGTTCCTGGCGGACCCGGAGGTTCCTCCCGCCCTGCGCAGGCTGGTGCTGGAAGGTCAGGCCGGCGTGAAGCGATCGCTGCGCGCGCGCAAGTTCGACAGCGCGGAAAGAGATTAGGGCCGGGAGATTCCCCCGCTGAGCACCCGGATCGCGTCGACCAGCCCGTCGATCAGGTTGCCCTGCTCGAAAGCCGAGGACGCGGCTGCGACGCCGAGCGGCGCCGCGGACTCCGCCCCACGACCACGCACGTCTGCTCCGTAGACGACCTCGATCACGCTCTGGTTCGGCGACACCGCGAGCAGCACCGCATTGTTCGGTGTGGGGACCTTGGCCAGGATCTCGCGTGCCCGGGCGGCGGTGTCGCTGCCGAGGTCACCGAGGTAAACGGCGAAGCGCGCCTTGGACGCCCGCGACGCGTACACCAACGCGTCGTCCACCTTGACCAGGTCGTTGATCGGGAACGGGTAGTGCACCGAGAGCTCACCGGGTTCGGTGACCGCCGAAATCCGTCCGCTGGCGGTGATCACCGACCCCTTCGGCAGGTCGGCAGGATCGATCGTCGCAACCTCACCATGTGCCACTTGCGCCACCTCCTACCGTGAACTCCGCGCCGTGTCCGCCGTGGGCACCACCGACGGCCTCGTCGGTAGCCGCCCACAGAATCGGCGGGTGGGTCCACTTTTCCGACAGGTCATAGGTTGCGGGGTGCGGCCCTTTGCGGGTCATGTACGCCAACATCAGCAAGCCGAACAGCAACAGGGGAATCCCGACAATTATCAGGTGCATCTCCATAGAGTTCACGAGGCAAACCGTATCCCACCCGAGGCGCGACCGGCACACCTGGCGCCCAAGAAATCAGGCCGCGCCCTCACCCAGATAGCGCGCCCAGTGCGGGTCCAACTCTTTGACCGTCGACAGCAGCCGCCAGTGCTGGCCGGTGGGTGGCAACGGCGCCCGTCGCAACGACCAACCGAGTTCGGTCAACAACTTGTCGCCCTTGCGATGGTTGCACGTCGAGCAGCAAGCGACGCAGTTCTCCCAGGAGTGGCCACCGCCCCGGCTGCGGGGCACCACATGGTCGACGGTGTCGGCCTTGGCGCCGCAGTATGCGCAGCAGAACCGGTCGCGATGCATCAGCGCCGCCCGCGTCATCGGCACCCGGGCCCGATACGGCACCCGGACATAGGTCCGCAACTGAATCACCGACGGGACGGCGATCGACCTGGTCGCGGAGTGGATGACCGGGCCGGTGGGGTCGGCGTGCACCACGTCGGCCTTGCCGCAGATCACCATCACGATGGCGCGGCGCAACGGCAAGGCGGTGAGCGGCTCGTAGGTGGAGTTCAGCAGCAGCACCCGGCGGCGATTCCAGATCGAAGCGTTCTGGGTGGGGGTGGTCGCGTTTTCCGAGGTGACGCTGTGCAGACATGACGCGGTCGCTGGCCCGGTTCCATTTGCCCCGACACCGACATTGCGGTGGCCACGACGTTTGTTGCGCTGCGCCATAAATCCTCCGCCGACAGTCCACCATGATTTGCTGCCGATCGCACGACATTTGTGTCGGCCACGCCGTGTCGAGCCGGTGAACAGCGGGCGGTGTCTGTGCCTCGTCGCGGGGGTGGCCCACATCGTTTGTTCCAATGGAAGACGATGGAACAAACACCAGAGTCTTTTTACGACGCAGTCGGCGGCGCCGCGACCTTCGACGCGATCGTGGCGCGCTTCTACGAGCAGGTCGCCGAGGACGAGATCCTGCGGCCGTTGTATCCGGAGGAGGATCTCACCGGCGCCGAGGAACGCCTACGGATGTTCCTGGAGCAGTACTGGGGTGGGCCGCGCACCTATTCGGACCGGCGCGGGCATCCCCGGTTGCGGATGCGGCACATGCCGTTCCGGATCACTCCGATCGAACGCGACGCGTGGTTGCGCTGCATGCACACCGCGGTCGCGTCCATCGATTCGCAGACCTTGGACGACGAGCACCGGCGCCAGTTGCTGCAGTACCTGGAGATGGCGGCCCACTCTTTGGTCAACTCCGCGTTCTGATGACGACTCAATGGTGGCGGTCCGCGGTGTTCTACCAGGTCTATCCCCGCTCGTTCGCCGACAGCAACGGTGACGGCGTCGGCGACCTCGATGGCCTGGCCGACCGTCTGGACTACCTGCGACAGCTCGGCGTGGACGGGATCTGGGTCAACCCGGTGACCGTGTCGCCGATGGCCGACCACGGTTACGACGTCGCCGACCCCCGCGACATCGACCCGCTGTTCGGCGGGATGGCCGCCTTCGAGCGGTTGATCGCCGCGGCGCATGCCCGCGGCATCAAAGTCACCATGGACGTGGTGCCCAACCACACCAGTTCGGCGCATCCGTGGTTTCAAGCGGCGCTGGCCGCCGGGCCCGGCAGCGAGGCTCGCGACCGGTATTTCTTCCGTGACGGGCGCGGTCCCGACGGATTGTTGCCGCCCAACAACTGGGAGTCGGTGTTCGGTGGGCCGGCCTGGACCCGGGTGGTCGAACCGGACGGCAACCCCGGGCAGTGGTATCTGCACTTGTTCGACACCGAACAGCCGGATTTGAACTGGGACAACCCGGAGATCTTCGACGACTTCGAAAAGACGCTGCGGTTCTGGCTGGAACGCGGCGTGGACGGCTTCCGCATCGACGTGGCGCACGGGATGGCCAAGCCCCAGGGGCTGCCGGACTGTCCGGACGTCCCCGAGGTGCTGCGGCACACCGACGACGACCCGCGCTTCAACCGGCCGAACGTGCACGCGATCCACCGCGACATCCGCGCGGTCATGGACGACTACCCCGAAGCGGTCACCGTCGGCGAGGTGTGGGTGCACGACAACGCGCAGTGGGCCGAGTACCTCCGCCCGGACGAACTGCACCTCGGCTTCAACTTCCGGCTCACCCGCACCGAGTTCGACGCCACCGAAATCCGTGACGCCATACAGAATTCGCTGGACGCGGCCGCACTGGAAAACGCCACCCCGACCTGGACGCTGTCCAATCACGACGTCGGCCGCGAGGTCACCCGGTACGGCGGCGGCCAACGGGGACTGCGCCGTGGGCGGGCCATGGCAATGCTGATGCTCGCCCTGCCCGGCGCGGTGTTCATCTACAACGGAGAAGAGCTCGGACTGCCGGACGTGGATCTGCCCGACGAGGTACTGCAGGATCCGACGTGGGAACGCTCCGGGCACACCGAGCGCGGCCGCGACCGCTGCCGGGTGCCGATGCCGTGGTCGGGCGACGCTCCCCCGTTCGGCTTCTCGGCGAATCCGGACACCTGGCTGCCGATGCCGGCGGACTGGGCCGGGCTCACCGTCGAAGAGCAGCTCCGTGACGACGAGTCGACGTTGTCATTTTTCCGTCGAGCGATCGAATTACGCAGGGCGCGTAACGGATTCGACGGTACCCAGATCGACTGGCTGCCGGGCCCCGAGGACGCCTTGGTGTTCGCCCGCCGCCGCGGGGAGCTGATCTGCGCACTCAATGCCGGCGACAGCCCGATTTCGTTGCCGCCCGGCGAAGTCATCCTCGCCAGCGCTCCGTTGACGGACGGCCGGTTGCCGGCGGACAGCGCGGCCTGGCTGGTCGGGTAGCCGTTTCGCAATTCGTCGCCCGTGCTCTATATGTGGTGCATGGCGCGCTACGAGTGGACAGTGATCGGAGCCGGCCCGGCGGGAATCGCGGGCGTCGGACGGCTCCTCGATTACGGGATAGCGCCGGAGCAGATCGCGTGGATAGACCCAGCATTCACCGCCGGTGACCTCGGTGGCAGATGGCGGTCGGTCTCGAGCAACACCATCGCCGGTACGTTTCTGGAATACCTGAACGGTTCGGACGCCTTCCGGTTCTCCGAGGCGCCCCCGTTGCCGCTGCGGGAAGTCGATCCCGAGGAGACGTGTGCCCTTGCGCTGGTTGCGGATCCGCTGCTGTGGGTCACCGGGCACCTGCGCGACCGGGTGGCGGCGTGTCAGACGACGGCGACCGCGCTGTATCTGGAGAACCGGCAGTGGCGGATCGAGACCGACGACGGCGAAATCGTTTCCGCCAACGTCATTCTGGCGGTCGGTGCGGTTCCGACCAAGCTCGACTACCCGCAGCTGAAAGAGATTCCGGTTCAGGTCGCCCTCGATCCAGAGCTGTTGGCGCAGGAGCCGTTGGAGGGTGCGACGGTGGCGGTGTTCGGCTCGTCGCACTCGTCGATGATCGCGTTGCCGCATCTGCTGCGTCATCCGGTGGCCAAGGTGATCAACTTCTACCGAAGTCCCCTCAAATACGCTGTGTACCTGGATGATTGGATTCTGTTCGACGACACCGGACTCAAGGGCCGCGCCGCCGAATGGGCCCGGGAGAACATCGACGGCGTCTACCCGGACCGCTTGGAGCGGTATTGGGTATGCAGTGCGGAATTCGACGAGAAGCTCGCCGAATGCGACCGCGTCGTCTACACAGTCGGGTTCCAGCGCCGCGAGCTTCCGGCCACGCCTCAGTGGGGGGTGCTGGATTACAACCCGCAGAACGGCATCATCGCTCCCGGACTGTTCGGGCTCGGCATCGCGTTCCCCGAATACGCCGAGGATCCCTACGGGTACGGGCAGTATCGGGTCGGGCTGAAGAAATTCATGGACTACCTCAACTCCGTGCTGCCGCTGTGGATGGTCTACCGCACCTGAGTTGGCGGGCCGACTTTTGCGCGAGCAGACGCAAAATCACCGTGGAGCGGACGCTCCACGGTGATTTTGCGTCTGCTCGCGAGGGGGAGGTACCCCCTGCTCGCGCGTCGGCGGTCGGTCAGCGTAGCGCCAGCGCGGCATGCGCGCGCCGCCTATACACCGACCCGAACCGGGCGTCGACGCGTAACCACGCGGCCGACGCCCGTACCCGGACCAGCTCTCCCTCGTCGATCGCATCAGCCGACTGCGGTAGGAAACCCATTGCGGTCAAGGCGAATACGCAACGCATCGGCAGTCCGACGACGACGTCACCGGAGCTGACTTCGATGACTTCCTGATCGAGCAGCGATACCGGCGGCCCGTGAGCGCTGCCGTGTTCCTTGGCCAACTGGGCGCCTTCGCGCGACAGGTCCAGGATCACCCGGGCCGGGATGTCGTCGAGGTGGGTGAACCCCGATTCCGGGGGCAATCCGCCCCGCCACGCCGAGTCCATCGCGAACCCAGGGTCCACGTACCCCGTCGCGTCCACGTTGGACAGGCCGCGGGCCAACGCGTCAGCGCCGACCGACATGTCGTCCGGCCGCAACCGGCCGGCTACCACGCGACTGGCCAGCACGTCGAAACCCGTTGCCACCCAAGCGGTGAGCAGCCCCTCGGACCGGACGCGGAGCCGCACGACCGCGGCGTCGTCCAGACGCAGTGCGTGCTCGACGAACGTGGTCAGATCCGCCCGGTGTGCCGGGTCATCCAGCCACAGACCGCGCTCGGCTGCTCCCCCTAGTCCCTGAGCCACCGCTGCAAGTACTCCCGATGATGAGGGGTCAGGCGCACCAGCCGCTGCTCCTCGATGTGCACCGCGGCCAGCTGCGACTCGGCGACGACGGCCGGCTTCGAGTCCGGATCGGCGTTGACCGACCGCACTTCGTATCCCAGCGTGAAGTCCACCGCCCTCAACCTCTTGGTCCAGATGGTCACCTGCAGCGGCGAATCGACCAGCCGCAGCTGATCCTTGTAGGTGACCCGAACGTCAGCGATCAGCAGGCCGATGGTGGTGATGTCGGCGCCGAACGGCTCGGAGAGAAACGGAACCCGCGACTCTTCCAGGATCGTGACCATGGTGGCGTGGTTGACGTGCTGGTACATGTCGATGTCCGACCAGCGCACCGGCACCGGCGCGACGTAACCGATACTCACCCTGACGACCCCCGTCCGCTGGTGCGGGTCATGCGACGGATCTGACGGGCCGCCACCGACAGCGTCGCGAGATCCTTGGCGCCGCTCTCCCGGATCTCGCTGAGCGTCCGGCGAGCCCGCTCCACCCGTGAGGCGCTGATGTGCTCCCACTCGGCGATCTTCTCCTCGCCGCTCTCGTCGGGCTCCCCGACCGCCAGCACGTCGAAACACAGCGACCGCAGCGAGGCATAGATGTCGTCCCGAATTGCCAAGCGCGCCAACGAATGCCAGCGATCCATCCGTGGCAGCTCGGACACCGCCGTCAACAACGAGTCGGTGCCCAGGTGGTCCATCAACGCGAAGTAGGTGTCGGCGACCTCGGCGGTCTCGATCTCGGTGATGTCGGCGATGTCGATGATGTCGAGCAGGCTGTAGCGGTACAGACCGGCCGCGACCCGGTAGGCCAGATCGGGCGGGGCGCCCAGGTCGGTGAATTCGGCGGCTTCCTTTTCGACGATGGCTTTGTCGTCGCCGCGCAGCCACTCCGACATGCGCGGCGTCAATGCCTTGACCTTGGCGGCGAACCGGTTGATCTCGGCGCCGACCGCCAGCGGCTGCGGACGATAGTTGAGCAACCACCGTCCGGCCCGGTCGACCAACCGACGGGTGTCCAGCGTCAAGCGGTCGGACAGCGCCACCGAAAGGTTCGCCGCGCGGATGCGCCGCCAGACGTGTCCCACGCCAAAGATGGCGTCGGTGGCGGCGTAGGTGCGCACCGCGTCGAGCGGGCTGACGCCCACGTCCTCGGTGATCCGGAAGGCGTAGGTGATACCCGCGGTGTCCACCAGGTCGTTGATCAGCATCGTGGTGACGATCTCCCGGCGCAGCTGGTGGCTGCGGATCTCCGGGGTGAACCGGTCACGCAGCGGCTTGGGGAAGTAGTACGGCAGCCGCGAGGCGAAAACATCCTGGTCGGGCAGTTCGGTGGTCAGCACCTCCTCCTTCAGCGCGAGCTTGACGTGCGCCATCAGCGTTGCCAGCTCGGGCGAGGTGAGCCCGATGCCCACCTCCGAGCGCCGCGTGATCTCCTTCTCCGACGGCAGCGCCTCCAGCTCGCGGTTGAGACCGCGCTCGGCCACCAGGTACCTGATCTGGTCGGCGTGCACCGGCAACAGGCTGGCCGCATTGGCCCGGCTGGTGCCCATCAGGTCGTTCTGGTCCTCGTTGTCGGTGAGCACCAGGTGCGCGACCTCGTCCGTCATCGACTCCAGCAGCTGGGTGCGCTCCTGGGGTTCGACCTTGCCCGCGGTGACCAGTGAGTCGATCAGGATCTTGATGTTGACCTCGTGGTCGGAGCAGTCCACGCCGGCGGAGTTGTCCATCGCGTCGGTGTTGATCCGGCCGCCCGACAGGTCGAACTCGACGCGGCCCAGCGCCGTCACCCCGAGGTTGCCGCCTTCACCAATCACCTTGGCGCGCAGCTGATTCGCGTTGACCCGCACCGGGTCGTTGGCGCGGTCGCCGACGTCGGAGTCCGATTCGGATTCGGCTTTGATGTAGGTGCCGATGCCGCCGTTGAACAGCAGGTCGACCGGGGCCTGCAGGATCGCGCGGATCAGGTTGGGTGGGGACATCTCGGTGGCTTCACCCTCGATGCCGAGGGCCGCACGCACCTGCGGGCTGACCGGGATCGTCTTCTGGTCGCGGACGTAGACGCCGCCGCCCTCGCTGATCAGCGACTTGTCGTAGTCGTCCCAGCTGGAGCGGGGCAGGTCGAACATCCTCGACCGCTCGGCCCACGAGGTAGCGGCATCGGGATCGGGGTCGAGGAACACGTGGCGGTGATCGAACGCGGCGATCAACCGGATGTGCTTGGAAAGCAGCATGCCGTTGCCGAACACGTCGCCGCTCATGTCGCCGACGCCGACGACGGTGAAGTCCTCGGTCTGGGTGTCGACGCCGATCTCGCGGAAGTGGCGCTTGACGGCTTCCCAGGCGCCGCGGGCGGTGATGCCCATCGCCTTGTGGTCGTAGCCGACCGATCCGCCGGAGGCGAACGCGTCGCCCAGCCAGAATCCGTAGGACTTGGCGACGTCGTTGGCGATGTCGGAGAAGGTGGCGGTGCCCTTGTCGGCGGCGACCACCAGGTAGGCGTCGTCGCCGTCGCGGCGCACCACGTCCGACGGCGGGTTCACCGCGCCGGTGCGCTGATCGACGTTGTCGGTGACGTCGAGCAGGCCGGAGATGAACAACTGGTAGCAGGCGACGCCCTCGGCGCGACTGGCGTCGCGGTCGGCCGCGGCCTCGCCGCTGGGTAGCGGCGGGCGCTTCACCACGAACCCACCCTTCGCGCCGACCGGCACGATGACGGCGTTCTTGACCGCTTGTGCCTTGACCAGGCCCAGAATCTCGGTGCGGAAGTCGTCCCGCCGGTCCGACCAGCGCAGCCCGCCACGCGCCACCGGCCCGAAGCGCAGGTGCACGCCCTCGACCCGGGGCGAGTAGACGAAGATCTCGTACTTGGGGCGGGGCAGCGGCAGCTCGTCGATCAACTGGGCATCGAGCTTGAGCGCCAACACATTACGGCTGCGAGCCGAACCCTCCCGGGTGACGAAGTAGTTGGTGCGCAGGGTGGCCTGCACCAGGGAGGCGAATGCGCGCAGGATCCGGTCGGTGTCCAGGCTCACCAATGCGTCGATGTCGGCGGCGACGGCCGCGGCGGCGGCCTGGGCGTCCCGGCCCGACGCTTGACTGGGGTCGAAGAGCGCCTCGAACAACGCCACCAATGATCTTGCGGTCGAGGCGTGTTCGTTGAGGACCGACTCGATGTAGGACTGGCTGTAGGGGAAGTTGGCCTGCCGCAGGTATTTGGCGTACGCCCGTACCAGCGCGACCTGCTGCCAGGTCAATCCGGCGCGCATGACCAGTTCGTTAAAGCGGTCGATTTCGACGCGGCCTTGCCAGATCGCGGTGACCGCGTCGGCGAACCGCTGCGCGGTCGCGTCCCGCTCGGCCTCGCTGGAGGCCTGCCGGATGGTCTGGTCGGGCGAGATCTTGAACTGGTAGATCCACACCGGCAGGCCGTCGCGACGGGTGACGGTGAACGGCCGCTCCTCGAGCACCACCACACCCATGCTCTGCAGCATCGGCAGCAGCTGGCTCAGCGAGGCGCTGCGCCCGCCCAGGAACCAGGTCAGCTGCGCCAAACCGGACTCGTCGCCGTCGGCCTCGGAGAACACGAGTCTGACTGTGTCGTCGGCCAATTCGTTGATGACGGCGATGTCCTCGATGGCGTGGGCCGGGGTGACCGTCTGCTTGTACGCCTCGGAGAAGGCGGACGCGTAATGCTCGGCGTCGGCGGATTCGACCGCGCTCTCCGGCAGCGCCGCGGCCGCGGCGATCAGCCGGTCGGACCAGGTGCGTGCGGCTTCGCTGAGCAAACCCTGGATGCGGGTGCGGTTCGCCTCGGAGATGTCCACCGGGGGTGCGCCGCGCTCCTCCCCGTCCTGGGGCAACCGCACCATGAAATGCATGAGGGCCCAGGGTGATTCGCTGACCCGGGCGGTGAATTCCAGCCGGGTGCCGCCGAATTCGCGGACCAGGATGTCCTCGATCTGCAACCGCACGGGCGTGGTGTAGCGGTCGCGGGGCACGTAAACCAGGCAGGAGACGAAGAATTGGAGTCGGTCTGCGCGCAGGAACAGCAGCGCGCGGCGTTGCGATCCGATGTCGACGACGGCTTTAGCCATGGTCAGCAGCCGGTGAGCGCTCAGGGTGAAAAGCTCGGGTCGCGGGATGGTCTGGATGACGTCGAGCAGCAACTGGCCCGGGTGGCTCGGGTCGCTACCGGCCAGAGTGAGCGCATCCCGGACCCGGTGCGAGATCATCGGGATCTCCAGCACGTCGGCGTTCATCGCGGCAACGGTGAACAGCCCGACGAAGCGGTGCTCGATCACGCCGTCGCCGACGTTCTCCCGGACGGCGATCGCGTACGGGTAGGCGCCATAACGCAGGTAGCTGCCGACGGCGGCCTGGGCCAGGACGATCAACTTGTCGTCGTCGGTGAGGCGGGGACGGGTGCCGCTGCGGGCGCGCAACACCCCCAGACCGCTGGATCCGTCACCGATGACCAGGCCGTCCTGCACGCGACACGGCTGATAGCCCAATAGCAAGAAGTTGCCGTCGTCCAGCCAGCGCAGCAGTTCGGCGACCTCATGCCGGTCGGATGCGGCGTAGTGACCCTCGGGGTCCTCGTCGACGGCCCCGGCCAGCTCGCCGAGGGTGGCGATCATCGCCGTCGCGTCGGAGGCGACCCGCTGGACGTCGGCGAGCACCTTGGGCAGCAGCCGTTCCACCTCGGCGAGGGCCTTGCGGTCCACGGACGGGGACAGCTGCACGTGGATCCAGGCCTCGCCGATATAGGGCGACTTGTCCTGAGATTTCGGTTGGACGCGCAGCAGTTCCCCGGCCGGGTTGCGCTGCACCTCGAACACCGGGGTCATGATCGCGGTGTAGAAGACGCCCAGTCGGTGCAGCAGTACCGTCACCGAATCCATCAGCATGCTGCCGTGTTCGGTCACCACCTGCAGCGCGGGTCCGAATCCGGCCGGGTCGTCGACGGGATAGACCGCGACGCTGCTCTCCCCCGCCCGGCGGTGTCGGGCGAGCCGATACTGGGCCGCCAGCAGCGCCGGTGTCACCGACGACGGCGAACCGCCTTGGGAGCCGTCGTCCTGCGATGCCCGATAGCTGTCCGTGTAGGCCTTGGCTACCCAGTCAGGGACGTCATCGCTCTGCGTGAACGAGGTCCACGCCGCGACTTGCTCTTTGGCTCCGGGATCGATCGTCATTCCGATTGCTCCCCACTCGCGGCGGATCCATCTGAGGTGGCAGAGCTGACACTAGTCCCGTGTCAGCTTGCGGTGGGTCACCCTGTGCGGACGCGCCGCCTCAGCGCCCAACCGCTCCACCTTGTTCTCCTCGTACGCGCCAAAGTTGCCCTCGAACCAGAACCACTTCGCCTCATTGTCGGAGTCACCTTCCCAGGCCAGGATGTGCGTGCAGGTCCGGTCGAGGAACCAGCGGTCGTGGGAGATCACCACCGCACATCCCGGGAAATTCACCAGCGCGTTCTCCAGGGAACTCAGCGTCTCGACGTCCAGGTCGTTGGTCGGCTCGTCGAGCAGGATCAGGTTGCCGCCCTGTTTGAGCGTCAGCGCCAGATTCAGCCGGTTGCGTTCCCCACCGGACAGCACGCCGGCTGGTTTCTGTTGGTCGGGGCCCTTGAACCCGAATGCCGACACGTAGGCCCGCGACGGCACCTCGCTCTGGCCGACCTCGATGTAGTCCAGCCCGTCGGACACCACTTCCCACACCGTCTTCTTCGGGTCGATGCCGGCGCGGGTCTGGTCGACGTAGCTCAGCTTGACGGTCTCGCCGACCTTGACGGTGCCGCTGTCTGGTTCTTCCAGGCCCACGATGGTCTTGAAAAGCGTGGTCTTGCCGACCCCGTTGGGGCCGATGACTCCGACGATGCCGTTGCGCGGCAGGGTGAAGGACAGATCCTTGATCAGCGTGCGGCCTTCGAAGCCCTTGTCGAGGTGGTCGACTTCGACCACGACGGAGCCCAGCCGCGGCCCGACCGGGATCTGGATCTCCTCGAAGTCGAGCTTGCGGGTCTTCTCCGCCTCGGCGGCCATCTCCTCGTAGCGCTGCAGCCGCGCCTTGCTCTTGGCCTGGCGGGCTTTGGCGCCGGAGCGAACCCAGGCCAACTCCTCCTGCAGCCGCTTCTGCAGCTTGGCGTCCTTGCGGCCCTGCACCGCGATCCGCTCGGCCTTCTTCTCCAGGTAGGTCGAGTAATTGCCTTCGTAGGGGTAGGCGCGACCGCGGTCGAGTTCCAGGATCCATTCGGCGACGTTGTCCAGGAAGTAACGGTCGTGGGTGACCGCCAGGATCGCCCCGGCGTAGCTGGCCAGGTGCTGCTCGAGCCACTGCACGCTTTCGGCGTCCAGATGGTTGGTCGGCTCGTCGAGCAGCAGCAGGTCGGGCTTGGACAACAGCAACTTGCACAGCGCGACGCGGCGACGCTCACCGCCGGACAGGTTGGTGACCGGTTCGTCCGGCGGCGGACAGCGCAGCGCGTCCATGGCCTGTTCCAGCTGGGAGTCGAGATCCCAGGCGTCGGCGTGGTCCAGGTCCTCCTGCAGCCGGCCCATCTCCTCCATCAACTCGTCGGAGTAGTCGGTGGCCATCAGCTCGGCGACCTCGTTGAAGCGGTCGAGCTTGACCTTGATCTCGCCCAGCCCCTCTTCGACGTTGCCGCGGACGGTCTTGTCCTCGTTCAGCGGCGGCTCCTGCAACAGGATGCCGACGGTCGCGTTGTTGGCCAGGAAGGCGTCACCGTTGTTCGGCTTGTCCAATCCGGCCATGATCCGCAAGACGCTCGACTTTCCGGCCCCGTTGGGGCCGACGACGCCGATCTTGGCGCCGGGGTAAAAGCTCAACGTGACGTCGTCGAGGATGACCTTGTCGCCGTGCGCCTTGCGGACCTTCTTCATCGTGTAGATGAACTCAGCCATGCCGCGGTGTTGCCTTTCTGGTCTGCAGGAAGTTCTCCGTGAAATATCCGCGGACCATCCTATGCACCGCGAGCGAACGCTAGGCCGACAGTGGCAACGGAGTGCGCCCGGCCTCGACGTCGGCCGGCGGCTCCGCGTTCTCGGTTTCCGCGACGACTTCGGTCGGAGCCTCGGTTGGCGCCGGACCGGTGTAACTGGGCCTCTCGATGCGCACGATCGAGCGCGCCAGATCCGGGCCCACCGCCGTCGCACGCATCTCGGTGGAGGAACGGCGATTGCCCTCTTTGTCCTCGTACTCGCTGGTGTAGAGGTGACCGACCACGATCACCGGGGCGCCCTTGGCCAGCGCGGCACCGACACCGGTGACCAGCCGGCCCCAGCAGTTGACGGTGACGAACAGCGAGTTCCCCGGCTCCCACGCGCCGTCGGCGGTCCGTCGGCGCGAATTGCTCGCCACCCGGAACTTGATGAACTCCTCGTTGCCTGCTCGCCGGCGGACCGGCTCGTTGACGATGTGACCGACGATGGTCAGCGTTGTCTCGAACATTGCTCGACATCCCTCCATGTGCATTCCGTGTTCTGGCGACTGGTTGGTCGCATCCGTGCTGAAGACCATTCAGCTCGCTGCCACCGACGAAATCGCGCCGACGGACACGGGGACTGCGTCAGGCTGTGGAGAAAGTCGCGACTGTGGACAACTTCCCTAGGCGGTGTCTCGCTGCGCTGCCAGCCGCTGCTGCCGGGCCTTGACTTCCCGCTCGACGAACCGGGCGCGAGCGATCTGCCCCACGTAGCTGAAGTCCCGAAGGATGTTGCGCAATTCGCGCCGGAACGCTTCGCGCCGTTCTGTCAGGTCTGGCCCGCGCGCGATCAGACCCTGGTCGGCGACGACTTGGCGGGCCGTGGCGAACAACAGCGTCGACACCGACTCGCTGCTGCGCACCCGTCCCTGCGCCACATACTGCCGACCCACTCCCAGCGCCAGGTCCGTCAGTTCCTGCGCGCCGATGTCGGCCGGGGCGTCGCGCAAGACGTCGGCGACGATCTCGTAGGCCTCGAAGAACACCCGCAGCATCGCGTCCGACATCAGCGGCCGCTTGGCATAGAGGATCTTCTCGATCTTCTCACCGCCCGCCGCGACGTGCGCCTCCCAATCCTGGTGCCAGGCAAGCTCTTCGGCGATGTTGTCGCGGAAGGCAGCCGAATCGGCGAAATAGAAATCGAACTTCAACAGGTCGCGCAACCGCATCGCCTGCGCCCAAAACGCCTCCACCCGATCGCCGTCGGTGTGCCGGGCGTGCGCAAGCGCCAGTTCGACGATCGAAGTCTCCAGGAAAGCGTGGATCACCGAGTTGCGGTAGAAAGCGCCGGCGTGCTCGTCCTCGGGTGCGATGTACCACACCGGTTCCCGGCCGCTGTCGATGCGAGTCACCGGGTGCCGGTTGGACAACGCGTCGACGGCGGCGCGCACACCGTCGCGCGAACGCAGCCGCAGCGCACTGGTGGAGACCGGCGTCTGCTTGCGGTCCAGGTAGTCCAGCGAGTCCTGCAAGGTGTGGTGCAACTGATCCAGCGTGAGCGCCAAACCCCGGGTGGTCAGCAGCAAGGCCGACACCAGGCCGGTCGCGGTCACCGGAGTGGACTGCAAGATCCGCCAGGCCACCTCAAACGACATCTTCTGCAGCGCAAGACGTTTGGCCGACTCGTCATGGGCCATCGGGCCGTGCGGCTCGCCGAGATACTGCCGCATCGACACCGCTTCGGGGAAGCGGACGTAGATCTTGCCGTAGTTGCGCTCGCCCTGCGCCTTGATGAAGTTGTACAGCCAGCTGAAACCTTCAGGCGTCTTCTCCGCGCCCTGGGCGTAGGCCGCGTATTCGGCGATCTCGTGAAGTTGATCGAAACAGATCGAGACGCCTTGCAACAAGATGTCGTCGCTGCGTCCATCCAGGTAGGCATCGGCCACATAACTCATCAGACCGAGCTTGGGCGGCAACATCTTTCCAGTGCGGGAGCGGGTGCCCTCGATGGACCAGCTGAGGTTGAACCGCTTCTCGACGATGTAGCCCACGTACTCCTTGAGCACATACTTGTAGAGCTTGTTGTCGCCGATGTTGCGCCGGATGAAGATCGTGCCCGAGCGGCGCATCAACGGCCCCATCACACCGAAGGACAGGTTGATGCCACCGAACATGTGGACCGGCGGTAATCGGTTGTCCTGCATCGCTACCGGCACCACCACGCCGTCGATATAGGACCGGTGCGAGAACAGCAGCACCGCCGGATGGGCTTCCAGCGCGGCACGCATGGCCGCGACCTGGTACTCGTCGTAGTCGAACTCGGGGTCGAATCCTCGACTGAGCAACCGGCCCAGCACCGAGATCACGTCTACCGATGCCTGGCTCCATCCGGTCGCCAGTTCGTCGAGCATCTTGCCGGCTTCCTCGACCGTAGCGCCGGGGATCGCCTCGAGTCCGGCGCGAAAGCGCGCTGACGCCAACATCTCCGGCTTCACCAGCCGAGGCGACTTGTATTGCGGCCCCAGAATCCGGTACTCGGCGCGGGCCAGTGCCAATACCGCGCGTCGGGCGACGAACTGCGCGAATCCTTCGGAGCTCTCGGCGACAGTGGTTTCGTGCCACTGCTGGCGAAGTGCGGACACCCTGGCCGACTCGCCGGCCACCACACGCGCGCGCCACGGCTCGGTCCGCAAGATGCGTCGCTGCTGACGTTGGTTGGGATGGTAGGGATCTCGGCCCGGCAGCAGTGCCGTCACCTTGGCAATCCGGCCGCGGTCGGCGGCCGGCAACCAGAACACCCGCACCGGCACGATCGACCGGTCATCCCCAGATTCGAGCTTTTCTACCAGTGCACCCAATGCCGACGGCTGAGCGTTGTCCGGAGGCAACTGCAGCACGTCGAAGTCGGTCTCCGGACAGCGGTCCCGCTGCTGGCCCAGCCAGTCCATGACCAGCTGCGTCTCGACCGGCGTATCCATCGATGCGAGCACCAATGCGTCTTCGGCGGTCAGGACTGCGCTGGTGTCGGCGGCCGGTTTGGTCACGGCAGTCCTCAGATGGAATCCGACGAGTCGTTGACGGCGTCAGCCTGACCGGAGTCCGACTGTTGTGTCGCAACACCTTTGAGGTCGACTGTGGATTCGTGCACGGTGATATCGGGTGTTGCTCTCGGAACCGGTGCGCGTTTGGCAGGTGCCTTTTTCGCGGACGTTTTCTTCGGCGAGGCCTTCTTTGGCGAGGCCTTCTTGGCGGCAGCCTTTTTCACCGCGGCCTTTTCCGCCGAAGCCTTCTCGGCGGGAGCCTTCTTCACCGGCGCTTTTTTGGCCGGTGCTTTCTTGGCGGGAGCTTTCTTGGCGGGCGCCTTTTTGGCGGGAGCTTTCTTGGCGGGAGCCTTCTTCGCCGCCTTCTTGACCGCAGGCGGCGCAGCCTTCTTCGTCGGCTTGCTGTACAAGTCGGGTACGGGCAACTCGTCGACGGGCCAGTCCGCCAGCGTGTCGAGGTAAAGCTGCCGGATTTCGGCGATTCGGTCGGGCAGCGTGTCCAGAGTCCAGTCGTCGACCGGGATCGGCGGAAAGACCGCGACGTCCACCTTGCCTGGATTGATCACCGAGGAGTTTCGCGACGCGACGAACTCCGCATTGCGAATGACGATGGGGACGATCGGAATCCCCACCTTCATCGCGATGCGGAACGGTCCCTTCTTGAAGGGTCCGACCTCGGTGGTGTCCAGTCGGGTGCCCTCGGGCGCCATCAGGATCGAGAGTCCGTTCCTGGCACGGTCTTCCACCGTCTGCAATGTCTCAATCGCCGCGGCGGAGTCGTCGCGGTCGATGAAGACTCCGTCCAGCAGCTTGCCCAACGGCCCCATGATCGGGTCTTTTTCGAGTTCCTTCTTGGCCACCGCGACCCAGTTGTCGCGGATCAGCGCACCCGAGATGATCGGGTCAACCTGGTTGCGGTGATTGAAGATAAAGACTGCGGGACGTTGGGCGGTGAGGTTCTCTCTACCGATCACATTGACGTGCACTCCGGTGGCCGTGAGGACCGCCTGGGAGAAGTTGGAGGTGAAGAAGTTGACACCCCGCCGTCGGTTCCGGGTCAGCAAACCCAACCCGAAGGCCCCCGCGGCGACGGGAACCATTGAACCGAAGCCGGCGAGCGTGCGGATTTGCCGCCGCAGACCCACACCTCCGCGACTGTCGAATTTCAGGATCGGCCACCCGCGCCGCTTGGCCACCGCGGCCATCTTGCCCTCGGGGTTGGTGGGTCGCGGATTGCCGACCAGATACATCAGCGCGACGTCCTCGTCACCGTCGGCGTAGAAGTAACTGTCCTTCAGATCGATATCGTGCTCGGCGGCAAAGCGTTGCACCGCAGCGGCTTTGCCCGGCCCCCACAGGATCGGCTTGATCACCCCGCCGGTGAGCAACCCGTCGTCGTTGGTCTCGAACTTGTTGGTCAGCGTGTTAGTGATACCCAGGAACCGGGCGACCGGATTGACCTGGATGGTCAGCGCCGACGAACTCAGCACCACGGTGTGGCCGCGGGTCACGTGGGCGCGGACCAATTCCCGCATCTCCGGGTAGATCCGGGACTCGATGCGCTGGTTGAACAGGCGCTCGCCGACTTCGTCCAGATCCGTCAGCAGCCGTCCGGCCAGCGCCATGGAGGCCCGGCTGATCAGCTCTTCGAACTCGATGCGACCCAGGCTGTGGTTCAACGCCCCCTGCACCATGCTCAGCAGCTCGCCCACGCCCATGTCGCGGCGACGCAACCGCTCCTGGGTGAGGATGACGGCCGTGAACCCGGCCACCAACGTGCCGTCGAGGTCGAAGAACGCGCCGACTTTCGGCCCGGATGGGCTGGCCATGATCTCGGCCACCGATCCGGGCAGCCGCAGATCCTTGGAACGTCCCTCGTCCTTCTCGTCCGCGGCGCTCACGACGACACCGCCTGCTGCGCTTCGAACGACGCGGCGACCGCGCGCGGGGCCGGATCACCGGCCAGCGCAAGGATTTCGTCGAATGCCTCGAGCAGGCACTGAGCGAACAGGTCGTCTTTTTGCACCGAGGCCCGGTCGTAGCGCACGGTGATGGTGCACCAGCCGCCCCGCGAGATCAGTACCACCATCATCGCCACGCCGGGCAGTGGTCCAATGCCGTACTGCCGCAACACTTTCGCGCCGGCGATGTAGGTATCGCCGGGATAGACGGGCACATTGCTGGCCTGTACGTCCGATCCGATCACCGAGCCGGTGATACCTTCCAGCACCGCGGTGGGCAGCACGCTGAGCACCGGCGCGATGGATCCCACGATGTTCATCGCAGGTTCGTCACGACGCTGGGTCATCTGCGCGCGGATCTTCTTGACCCGAGCCACCGGGTCGGCGGTGCCCACCGGCGCCGCGAGATTGACGCCGGTGAAGTTGTTGCCGCCGGCAGCGTCGCCGGCGGCCCGCAGGTTCACCGGCACTGCCATCGGCAACGTACTGACCGGCACCCCGAGCGCTTCGTGGTAACGCCCCAGTGCGCCACACAGACCCGCCAGATAGGCGTCGTTGATGGAACCGCCGGCGGCCTTCGCGGCTTTGTGCAGGTCGGCAAGCCGGATGTCGATGGACTCGGTGCGGGTGGTCAGGCTGCGCCGGCGCAGCAACGGCGACGGTTCGGCGGCGCGGTTCAACACCCGCGCCCCCGACACCGCGTAGCCCACCACCCCCGACACCGTCGACAACGGATCCATGACCGCTCGACCGGCCGCCGAAACCGCGCCGGACAACGCGCCCAGCGCACCGCCGACAATCGCGATGGGCAGGTGGTTAATCCCTTGGCGCATCAGGTCGTTCGGGGACAGGTCCTCCGGCACCGGTTGCGGTGGCATCGGCCGTGGCGGCGGGTCGCGCTCCAAGTCGTAGATCTCGGCGAACATCTCGACGCTGCCGACACCGTCGGTGACCGCATGGCTCAGGTGCAGCAGGGTCGCTGCGGTGCCGTCGGCCAGACCCTCGACCAGGGTGGCCGTCCACAGCGGACGCGAGATGTCCAGCGGCGATTGCAGCATCACCTCGGCGAGGTCCAGGATTTCGCGCAACGTCCCGGGTTGGGAGACCCGAACCCGGCGCACATGGAAGTCCAGGTTGAAGTCGGGGTCGACGACCCAGCGCGGCGCAGCCGTCGGCAACGTCGGCACAACGACCTTCTGCCGCAGCCGCAACACCTTTCGGGAGGCGGTCTCGAAACGGGACCTGAATCGGTCCCAGTCCGGCGTGCTGTCCAGCAGCTCCAGCGCCATGATTCCCGACCGGGTTCGCGGGTTCGCCTCCCCACGGTGCATCAGATAGTCGACGGGCCCGAGCTCCTCGGACAACCCGACCGCGCCGGCGGATTCAGTCATGGTCACGATCCCCCGCGAGCCGGAATTCTCGACACCTCACCGCTGATCGAACCTCCTGCTGTCACCCGCCACCGACGCAAACACAACGCTAGTCCGGTTGACGCGGCGGTGAAAGTGAGGTTGCACGCGCGCAAGCCGGCCGGAAGCAGTGAACTGCGAAGTCCGAGGGGTCAGCTGGCCGAATTCGCCGACAACGCCAGCGAATCCAGCAGCGAGCTCTCCCGTCGCCCATAGACGACGCCGAGAAAATCGGCGACGGCGTTGGCAGCCAGCCGGGAGCGGACCGTCGGGGTGATGTCGAATGCGTGGTGGGCGTTGCTCAGCTCGGCGTAGGACACCGTGGCCGCGCCGGCCTGACGCAACGCCGCGCAGAACGCACGTGCCTGGCCACTGGGGACCAGCTCGTCCTTGTCACCGTGCATGACGAAGAACGGCGGGGCTTCGCTGTGGACGTAGGAGATCGGCGAAGCCGCCGCGAACCGTTCCGGCTCGTCGGCGAAGCGGGCCTTCATCACGAACTGTTCGAGGAACGGCAGCATCAGGTCGTGCATGTTGTCGAAGTCGGTGAAGTCGTAGACGCCGTAGTAGGGCGCCACCGCCTGAACGGTGGTGTCGGCGCGCTCGAAGCCGGGCTGAAACGTCGGGTCGTTGGGGGTGAGTGCGGCCAGCGAAGCCAGGTGGCCGCCGGCCGAGCCGCCGGTGATCGCGATGAAGTCCGAGTCGCCACCGTAGTCGCCGATGTTCTCGCGCACCCAGGCGATCGCTCGCTTGACGTCGACGATGTGCGCCGGGAATTTGGCGCGCGGGCTCTTGCTGTAGTTGATCGAGACGCAGATCCAGCCCAGTTCGACCATCCGACTCATCAAGGTGTAGGCCTGCGGCCGCTTGCCGTTGACGCTCCACGCCCCGCCGGGGACCTGGATCAACACCGGAGCGCGGTGGCCCGGCGCCAGGTCGGGACGACGCCAGATGTCGAGCAGATGCTCGGTACCGCCGGGTCCGTAGGAGATGTTGGAGGTCTTGGCCGCGTAACGGCGGTGGGGGCCGGGCCTGGGCAGCAAACCGCGACGCGACAACAGCGCCTGATTTGTGGTCGGGTGATACACCAGGTCGCGGAAGTCCGTTCCGAAGGAGTGCTCCAGCGCGGCGGTCAGTGCCTCGCCGGCGCGTTGCGCGGCCCACGCGGAACCAACCCGGTTGAACGAGGTGGGTGCAACCCGGGACAACGCGTGCCCGGTCACCACGTGAGGCGGAAATTCGGTGGCCAGCCAGCCGGCCACCCAGCCGACGGCGAATGGGGATCCGCGGAGTAACAGGGCACCGGCCCGGTAGGTGTCCTTAGCGCCAGCCGCCAGCTGCGCGCCCTGTCGCAACGCCTCGTTGCTCACCTGGGAGCACCGCGAAGTCACACTGGCCAAGCACATAACCAAGCCCACCCCTCGACGTCAGGCACACGCCTCGTTGCGGTTAACGACCGATTACCGGCCGATGTTGTACGTGTGTCGAGGCTCACACCATAACCGATTCCTAGCTGCTTTAAACATCTTTCGGGAAGGTTGTGTCGCCTGTGCCGCTTGCTTTTTCGCGATTCGATAGACTGACCTGCGCATTGCCTCCGTAGCTCAGGTGGATAGAGCAAGGGCCTTCTAATCCCTAGGTCGCACGTTCGAGTCGTGCCGGGGGCGCCGGGGAAGACCAGTACGAATATGAAACTGCGCCCTACCGTATGAGGCTGACGCGGGAACCGTCGTCAAGCGGCCGCTTCCGAACTCCGCACATGTCAGCGCCTCGCCGTAAACTGAGGTCGTCATGATGGGCAGCCTGGCGCGCTAGTCTCCCGCAGTACCGATAACCCAATACCCCGGACACCCCGTCCAAGAGCCGGCGCAGGTGCGATGCAACTCGTACTAAAAGACGCCTATCAATGCGGGATGATTGCGGTGGAGGTAGACGCGATGAGCGTGATGAGTGAGGGTGCAGTAGAGGCGCCGCGATCGAGGCTGTCGTACTCGGCGATCGCGACGTACGCCGAGCAGATCGCACATCAACACAAAGTCATCAACGAACATGGCTATGTCGATGTGCATGCACTGCTCAAGAAGCTTGGTGGTGAGATCGAGGTCGACAACCGCGCAGAATCGCTCGAAGTGCGGGAGCCAGGCGACTTCACCGTAATCATCCCTACGCACACCTCGCGGCTGCGTGACAGGTTCACGATTGCCCATGAGCTCGGGCACTACTTCCTGCACTACCGAGCCCCCAAAAGTCATCGCATCGGTGAGCGGACATCCACGTTCGCCCGGCTAGGCCGCAACGTCGCCGAGACTCAGGCAAACGTGTTTGCATCGAACCTCCTGATGCCTGCGAACCACTTCAAGGATGTGTTCGTCCGGCAGGACTGCAACCTGGTGACGGTCGCTGAGCACTTCGGGGTGTCAGTCCCGGCGGCGAAGGTCCGCGCCGAGTATCTCGGCCTTCTCACCTGATGGCGGCTGGCCTCAATCAAGACGGATCCATACTTTTCCTCTCCTGCGATCTGCAGAACTCGACCCAGTTCAAGCAGAAGAGCGAGGGCGGATGGATTGCGACCTTCCTCGCCTTCTACAGCGAGTTCCCCTCGCTACTGGCAAACAAGATCAACGAGTCATATCCGGTTCTGAGGGACCGTCTCTCGCTGTGGAAGGCCATTGGCGACGAGTTGATCTTCTCGGTCAGAATCCAGTCAGAGCAAGAGTGCAGCGACGCCATCGACGCGTGGACAGCCACGATGCTCGAGTTCGAGATCCAACACTTGCTGGGGAAGACACCAATGACGCTTAAGGGCGGCGCGTTCTTAGCGACCGTCCCTGCACCAGACCGCCGGGTTGCGATCCCCCGCACCATCCAGACCTCCGACGAAGGATCGCAGATCGACGTGGAGGAGACGAACGAAGCGACGCTCAACAGCGCCGATACAACTGGGGACTTCGCGATCAACTTCGCAACGGACTTCGTCGGTCCGAGCATCGACACTGGATTCCGCGTCCTCAAGTTCGCGGCGCGGAGCTACTTCGTGCTGACCGTCGAGGTCGCTCACCTGCTGTTCAAGCACTACAACGATGACAAGGCCCAGCGCGGCCGTGCGGCATATCTCCTCGGAACGCACTCTCTCAAGGGCGTCTGGGGCGGCAGGCCGTACCCGGTGTTCGCGATCGCGCGGTCATTGGAGGCGGCCACTCCTGAACAACTGTTGGCCAAAGCATTTGGGGACGGCGACAACCCCGGCCTAGTCACCGATGAGTACCCGCACCGCACACCCAGTGAGGTGCTCGCGGCTATCGAGGCATACCGCAGCGCTGATGCATGGCAGGGCGCGATTCATGCCCCGGACGCGCATGAGCCGGACTTCAGGGAGCATGAAGCAGTCATCGCCGTTCGGCATTACCTCGACAACCTCAACGACACGTCCGAAGATCCTCTCGATAGTGCGGAGGATCGGGGCGAGGAGGACGCGGTCGGCGACGACCTACCTCGCGACTGAGGACCACCACGAACTTCGTCTGGCCCACTGCCGGTGTGGTATCGGACCGGGGGCGCAGGCATTCAATCAACACGGGGCACGGTCCGGCGGGTCAGAAAACCTGGTGGACAACAAGTTCACCAAGGGCCATAAGTGGCCCAGAATCCTCTGGAAACCCGCGACAGTCAGTAGTTGTCGGGAATGGTGACACCATTGCACATGGGGTTGTCGTGATAGCGGACTGAGCCGAACGCCTTCTTCACTAGATCATTGGCCTGGTTGTACGTCATATCCGGATACCGCGTAAGCATGTTGAGGGCGTATTGATCGCTCGGATTATAGGGATCAACGCCTGCGGCCATCACGGCTAGGCAGACCTCCCGATTGATGTCAGCGTGTGCCCTCGGCGCGAGCCCTACGGCGAGACCTGCAGCTACTACCGCTGCGGTGATCATCTTCTTGCTCATGTTCGGTTCCCGTCTGTGCTCTTCCCACATTGGTAGGGGCAGTCAGAGCGTGTCAACGACCTTTCCGCCGCTGTACCGGAACACCGATTGCTGCCCCTCAGTAAACCGCCCGCGCCCGCGCCGGGTCCACACGGCTCGCAAAGTTGCTGGCCTTTCGCGCCACCTTGGCAAACGGCGAATCGCTCTCCTGTACCGATTTGCCGTTTCAGCAGCGTAGAAGCGCACGGACAATACAGCCTCGGCAACGCTTCGGGTAGGCAATACAGCCTTTACTGGAGGTCCGCCAACCCCGCTACGTGCTTCTAATCCCTAGGTCGCACGTTCGAGTCGTGCCGGGGGCGCTGATTCACCGTCGCAGTTCAGAAGTGCTGACTGATGCGCGGAACCAGTTGTCCGCCTCAATGGACTAGCTGCGCAATAGGACCAGTGGCGCCAGTGGCACCCGGCATCTATTCGCACCCGATTCCGTTGCCGTCTCTATCAAGTTTGTAGATGTCGCGCCCGACGACCCTTACAGGACCAGAAACATAGGCCGGACCGTTACCGCCCCCACCTGCACAGTCGACATCGCTGGCGACCGGGACGCAGGCGCCCGAGTAGTTGGGGTCACATCTAGAACCCGGTTCCCGTGGGATGGGCGCCAAGTACGCGCCCGATGATTCAGCAAACGACCTATCCCCTGAGTCGGCGTTTGCTGTGGGAATCAAGACGAACCCCACGGCAAAGCCAGCCGCCAGTACCGTTGACATTCTCACGTTGGCGAATCGTATTGGAGCAAGTGCGGTCTTTGGCCGTTATCGCCAAAATGCAGACGCGGCGCACCACACTCTCAGTTGCCCGCGCGAATCAGCTGCGTCTGGGAGAAAATTTGTTCTCCGTTTGCCAGCTACCCCGGCACGGTCTTGGTAAGTTCTGGTACGTGCGTATCATTTCAGTCGTCCAGGCCGGCGTCGTCGTGGCCGGCGGCCTCATCGGGTGCTTCGGCGCGCCAATCGCCCATGCCGACTGCCAGACCGGGGCAATCAGGCCTGACTCGGGCGGGACCTATTCGATGTGCACTGCGGGCCAGTGGACACATGTCGACCGGCAACTGTGCGTGGACTATCCGCAGTCGCAGTACTGCGCTGCGACGACTACACCCACTACGTCGACGTCTGCCAGTACTACTGCCACTACGCCGACGCCGACTGGTGCGCCTCAGCCTGGCGGCATCGACTTGCCCAACCCTCCTAATGTGAACGCGCCCAACGTCGGTTGCACGTGGGTGAACGGTTACACGAAGAAGAACGGGACTCACGTCAACGGCTATTGGCGCTGCTGACGGACTCGTCCACGGCGGCAGCCGAAGGACACGAAGTTTTTCGAATGCACTTCGTGTCTCCCGACGGTCAACTACCGCTCACGAAAACCACGCGTCAGCCGCGCCGGCCGGCGCGGTCGGCGAAAGCGTCGAGCGCCGCGAGCACTTCCGGCGACCGCCACACTCGGTTGCGGGGTCCGTTTGTCGTCTCGACGAGGATCCCCGCCTGGGTGAGCGGGTTCAGATAGCGGTGAGCATTCGTGGAGTCGATGCCCAACTCTTGTGCCAGCAGCACAGCGTTCACCACCGGTCGGCGGATCAACAAATCGGCGACTTTCCACACCGCCGAATCGGACCGCGCGGTGATCACGTCGTTCCACGACTGCCGGATACTGCGAAGTTCCGCGACCAGTTGTCGTCCGTTGGCGATAGCTAGAACGGTCGCCTGCGAGAAGCGTCTGACAATCGGCGCGGCGTCACCAGCTCGATAGCTCGTCAAAGCGGCGAAGTATGCGTCCGTGTCGGCCAGCAACCCAGCTGAAATCGGCGCGGTCACCTGGCGGGCGAGGCCCTTGTTGCGCAGCATGGCCTGTACCAAAGCCCGGCCCGTACGTCCATTCCCATCGGTGAAGGGGTGAATGGTCTCGAACTGGGCATGACTGACGGCGATCTGGGGCAACGCCGGCACGTCGGCCCGCTGCGCGAAGGCGATCAAGTCGCCGATCGCGTCGGGGATCTTCTGGTAAGACGGGCCGACGAAGGTCGCGCCGATGGGAGACGAGCCGCCGCCGATCCACACCGGCTCGGTGCGAAACTTTCCCGGCGTGTGGCGCGGCTCGTCAACCATCAACGCGCGATGCATCGCCAGGATCGCGTCGGCGTCGATGTTGTCGGAGAGGGCGACCGCCGCTTGCATCGCTGCGGTGTTGGCGACGATAATCCCGGCGCTGCGCTCTGCCTTCGCGCCGGATAGTTCGGCCTCGGCGATAGCCCGCGCTGATGCGGTCAAGTTTTCGATCTGCGAGCTGGCGGCGGACTCCGACCGCAGCAGAACGGCGGCAAATGGCGCGATTTCACTTCCGAATTCGGCATCGAATCGGGTGATTTCGCGGCCGGCGGACTCGGCGTCTGCCAGAACCGACGGCGGTAGGTCCAAGACCAGTTCGGCAATGCCAGCGGGCACAGCTGGGTGGTAGATGCCGAGTTTGGGCAGCACGGCGCTCGCGTACCGCCTCGTCTCCGGCACCCAACGAACGTCCTCGTAACTGACGGGACGAAGTGAAGTCACCACTTCAGATTAGCTTCATTTAAATCCACAAGTGAAGTTAATAAGAATATTGACTTCAGCTATGTCGTGGCGAGCGAGGAACGTCGCGACCCCCGCCGACAAACGAAATATTCGGGCTCTGCAAGCGTCGACGCGGTTTACCGCACCTCGTCAGCCGTACGGATCCCGAATACCGCATGATCTTCGGCATGAACGACAAATCGACTGAGCCGTTCGTGCAATTAGGTTCCTGGATCGCCGTAGCGACCATGGTCGGGTTATTCCTGTACTGGCTACTCCAGGCGGGGGTCGCAGCGGTCGTGGCCAGTGAGAAAAATCGCAGTGGCGTCGGCTACTTCTTCGCGACCTTCTTCTTCCTAGGTCCACTCGGACTCGCCGTGGCCATGCTCGTCGAACCCGGGGAACCGCCAGAGGAGAACGACAGCGAAGACTACTTGACCGAAAGCGAGGATGAATCGTCCTCGTCAGAGCCATCAGGACGGGGCCCATGGTTCGTTCGAGGTCTGATCGGTAAGTGGGATTAATACCTACCGCGGGGCCGAGTTGCGTGCTGGTGCGCCGGTGCCGCAGTGACCGGCTCGCTGGTGCTGCTAACGAGGTATTGGCGCTGCTGACGGACTCGTCCCACGGCGGCAGCCGAAGGACACCGAGTTTTCGAATGCCGTCGGCCCGGGGGTGCTCTCGCCGCAGAGAACACATTTGGGACGTGTCCCGAGGGTTAAGTCACGCCAAGAGCGGCGCTAACGCCACTCCATAGTCCTGTTCACCAGTGTCGCCAGAATGCCGCGCGAGTTTGCTGTGGCCCGCCTTGTCTCGTCCCCACCGGTGCCGGACGCGTGCAATCGCAGCGCGTTGCCGGGGCAGCGCCTGGTGCGGCCGGAGGATCACCTCCGACAACCGGCTTTAGCAGCACCTTTGTCCCGCTCAGGGCCCAACTCGAATAGTCGCGCGCGTCAATACTCCGGCGCATCGAATCGACGTGAACGCCCGGCGTCTCGGCGAACGAACCCCAGGTGAACTTCAGTCGTGGCGTTTTTGCTCCAGCCGGTGGTGATGGTCGCTATCATCCCTGCATCGCTTCCGGTGAAGTGTGGGCTGGGGAGAGTCCGATGACTGCGGTGGGGCTGGCATGTCGAGGGAGCCGCAATGTCATCTTTTGTGATCGTGTCGCCAGAGGTGGCAATAGCCGCCGCGCAGAATCTGTCCGACATCGGCTCGGCGCTCCGAGCGGCCCACGCGGAGGCGGCGGGCGTGACGACCTCGGTGACAGCAGCCGCGCAGGACGAGGTGTCGGTAGCGATCGCATCGTTGTTCGGGGGTTATGCTGAGCAGTTTCAGGCATTCAATGCGCAGGCTGCACTTTTTCATGCCGACTTCGTGCGGACGCTGAACTCGGGTGCCGCCAGCTACGCGGCCGCTGAAGCATTTTCGGCGGAGACGCTGGAGCAGACCATTCTCGACGTGATCAATGCCCCCACCAATTTGCTGCTGGGGCGTCCCCTGATCGGCGACGGCGCCAACGGCGCGCCCGGCACCGGCCAGCCCGGCGGTGCGGGCGGAATCCTGTGGGGCAACGGCGGCAACGGTGGTTCCGGCGGCGTCGGGCAGGCCGGCGGGGCTGGCGGTGAGGCCGGTCTCTGGGGCAACGGCGGATCTGGCGGGGCCGGTGGGGCGGCTGACGCCGCCGGCGCCGGTGGCGCAGCCGGTGGCAATGGCGGTGCGGGCGGCTGGTTGGGCGGTTTCGGCGGGCACGGTGGTGTCGGCGGTACCGGCGGGACGGGCACCGCGACCCAAAACGGCGGCACCGGCGGAGTCGGTGGGGCCGGCGGCCTGAACCGGGCGACGTCCTACAGCGGCGGGGCCGGCGGGATGGGTGGAACCGGCGGCGACGGTTGGTCCGGCGGCGCGGCCGGACCCGGATTGACCGGCGCCTCCGGGACCGGCGGCGGCAACGGCGGGGCTGGTGGTGCCGGCGGCGGCAACATCGGACTGTTGGGCACTGGCGGGGCCGGCGGACTCGGCGGCGCTGGTGGGGCGGGTGGCAGCGGCGCGACGGGCGGTTCCGGACTGGATTCGGTCACCCCTGGCGGACTAGGGGGCAACGGCGGCGCGGGTGGTAACGCAGGGGCGGGTGGCGCGGGCGGTTCGGGCGGAATATTCGGGATCGACGGCGCCACCGGCGCCACCGGCACCGGCGGAAATGGCGGCGCCGGCGGGCAGGGCGGTGCGGGATACGACGCGTCCGCGGTGGCGGGCACTGCCGGCGGGCAGGGCGGTAAAGGCGGCACCGGCGGGGTAGGCGGCGCTGGCGCCATCAATGGCGACGGCGGCAAAGGCGGCCAGGGCGGCGACGGCGGCGCCGGGTTCGACGCGAAGGGTCTGACCACGGGCGTCGACGGCAAAAACGGCGGACTAGGTGGTAACGGCGGGACCGGCGGGGCGGCCGGAAGCGGTGGCACCGGCGGCACCGACGGCCAAGGTGGCGCCGCGGGTGCCGGCGGCGTGGGTGGTGGCGGCGCGGACAATGCGACGCCCGGCGGCACCGGCGGTGCCGGCGGCAATGGCGGCGACGGCGGGACCGGCGGTGCGGGTGCCGGTCCGGGCGGCGCGAAGGGTGCCGACGGGGTCGGCGGTGACGCTGGTGACGGCGGTGCTGGCGGCACCGGTACCGGAGGCACCGAGACCAGCGCAGGCGGCAAGGGCGGTCAAGGCGGGGCCGGCGGTATTGGCGGCAAGGCCGGCGGTGACGGTGTGGCAGCCGGCGACGGCGGCGACGGCGGCAAAGGCGGTACGGGCGGCGCCGGGTTCAGCCAGCCTGGAACCGGGGGTGCGGACGGCGGTAACGGCGGGACCGGCGGGACCGGCGGGACCGGCGGGGCGGCCGGCAGCGGTGGCACCGGCGGCGCCGACGGCAAGGGCGGCGATGCCGGGGCCGGTGGTGTGGGTGGTCGCGGTGCCGAGGGTCGTGCCGGCTATCACGACGACATCGATCCCGAAATCGGCGGCAACGGCGGCCAGGGCGGTACCGGCGGGACCGGTGGCACCGGCGGCGCGGGCGGAGGACTGACCGGCGCCAAGGGCGCCGACGGCGCTGGGGGTAAGGGCGGCAACGGTGGCGACGGTGGCGCCGGCGTGAACGGCTTCCTCAACGACGGTGCCGGGAACGCCGGCCACGGCGGCGCCGGCGGGACCGGCGGGAACGCCGGCGGCGATCTAGCGGCGGCAGGCGACGGTGGCACCGGCGGCAGGGGCGGCAAGGGCGGCGCCGGGTCTGACTGGTCGTTCACTGATTTCGGCCGCAACGGTGGTGACGGCGGCATAGGCGGTAATGGCGGTACCGGCGGGGCGGCCGGCACTGGCGGCCTCGGCGGCGCCTTCGGTGATGGTGGAGACGGCGGAGCTGGTGGCGCCGGAGGCGGCGGCGCGTCTGGGCTCGACCCGTTGAGTCCCGCAGAAAGCAATGGTGGTTCCGGCGGTAACGGGGGCGCAGGTGGAGTTGGCGGTGCCGCGCTTGGGAAAGGCGCCACGGCTGGTACCGGCGGTGCGGGTGGCGGCGGCGCTAACGGCGGTGTGGGCGGCAGCTATAGCAACGTGTCCGGCAACGGTGGTAACGGTGGAAACGGCGGCACCGGCGGCAACGGAGGCACCGCCACCGGAGGCGCAACCAACGGCGACGGCGGCAAGGGCGGCGCCGGTGGCGCGGCCGCCGGAGGCTTTGACGCGCAGTTGCTGACCACCGGCCAAGCCGGTGGTAATGGTGGTGCGGGCGGTCACGGCGGTACCGGCGGGTCGGCTGGCGGTGTCGGTGGCAACTACGGCGATGGTGGCAACGGTGGCGCGGGTGGGGTCGGAGGCGGTGGCGCCGCCGGTAAGACACCGGTCGCCTCCGATAACCCGGGAAACGGCGGTGCTGGCGGTAACGGCGGCGACGGGGGCGCGGGCGGCGACGTGGTCGGTGCGGGCGCCAAGTCCGGTGCCGGCGCCCAGGGCGGCGCCGCCGGGGATGGCGGTGACGGCGCCTCTACCGTCAACGGACAACCCGGCGGCCAGGGGGGTAACGGCGGCCGCGGCGGGGCCGGCGGCAATGGCGGTGCCGCCCCGGCGGGCGGGATCAACGGTGACGGCGCGAAGGCCGGCGACGGCGGCGACGGCGGCAACGGGGGTAATGCCGCGCGCGGCCAGGGCAATCCCGACGATGGACCGGCTCACGGCGGTGGTGGCGGCGGTGGCGGCGCCGGCGGCAAGGGCGGTAGCGGCGGCGCCGGCATGGGCGCCGCTGGCACCGGCAACTCCGGCGGGTCGGGTGGCGCCGGCGGTAACGGTGGCACCGCGAACTTCGGCGGAGGGTTCTTCGACCTGACCACCGCAAACGGTGGGGACGGTGGGGGTGGCGGTGCCGGCGCCGCCACTAGCACCGCAACCGGCGGCAAGGGCGGCGGCGGGGGCGGGGGCGGGGCCGGCGGTTTCGCAGCAGAAGGCGAGGCGGCCACCGGCGGTGGCGGTGGCGGCGGCGGTGCCGGGTCATCGAGCGGTGTCGCCGGCAAGGGCGGCGACGGCGGCGACGCCAGCGACGGATTCACTGGTGGCGCCGGCGCTACAGGCGCGGGTGGTGTCGGCGGTGGAGGCGGAGGCGGCGTCTACGATGCCAACGGTTCGCCCGGCGCCGTGCCGGCAGGTGGCGCGGGCATCGCCCCTCTTGACAACAACGGGGGCAACGGCGGCGCAGTCGGCGGGACCGGCGGCCAGGGCGGTTTCGGCACCTCATTCAGTCCGAACGACAACGGCAGCGACGGGCAGACCGCGCTCTAACCGGTCAGCCACCCAGCTCGCGCGCCACCGCATCGAACGCCCGCAGTGTGTCCAACAGCATCGGTTCCTCAGAGGACTCCGACTGGCTGGAAACCTTGGCGGCCACCACCTCTGCGGCGCGGTTGATGTAGATGACCTGACCGCACATGCCCAGACACAACACGACGCTGCTGCCCGGATAGGGAAACCACACCTGGTTGCGGTACATCCCGCCGGGCATCTCGTTGTCGTCGGGGCTGGCGGCGAACGCCTCCCGTGAGTCGGGCCCACCTTGCAGGGTGTCGGCGATCCACGCCGCCGGCACCACTTGCCGGCCGGTCAACGAGACGCCGTCGCGCAGGAACAGCGACCCGAACCGAATCATGTCGGTCAGACATGCGCTGATGCCGCCGTCGAACAATCCGGTGCCCTCGCTGTCGACGCCGATCGTGGCGTCGCACTGGGCCCCGATGCGGCTCCACAGCAGATCCGACATCAGCTCCGGCATCCGCTGGCCGGCTACGACCTCGCAGATCCAGCCGAGGACGTCGGTTTCACAGGAGCGATATTGGAACGGCCCGCCGTGCGCTGACTTTTGCCGCAGGGTGAGCAGGAAATCCCGCAGCGTGGTGGGGCCGTCCGGCCCACTGCGGGGCGCCCACCCGAGGGCCTGGTCGAGCTGGTGTATCTCGGCCGTTGGGTGCAGGTAGTTGTCCGAGAAGGCGATACCTGAGCGCATATCCAGCAGATGACGCATGGTTGCCCCGACGTAGCCGCAATCCCCCAGTGCGGGAACGTAATCGGTGACCGGCGCGTCGAGATCGATGGCCCCGGCGCCGTGCAACGCGCCCGCGACCGCTCCCACCAGCGACTTGCTCACCGAGAACAACAGGTGCCGGGTCTGTTGTCCCATGCCGCCCAGGTACTCCTCGGCCACCAACGAACCGCGGTGCGCGACGGCCCATCCGTCGGTGGCGGTGGTCGCCATGACGGTGCCGACCCGGGTGGCCACCCCGTCCGTCCGGTTCACCCGGACCTCGGCCAACCCCGTGTCGACCGCCGGTAACTCCGCGACCGGCCCGTCCCCGCGCGCGATCAAAGCAGTCGGCACGAAGTCTTCGACGTGCTGAAAAGACCATTGCGCGTAGGGCTCCGACAGCCAGTTGGCCAGTGAAATGCCGGCCGGGCGGCTCACGCTCGTGCTACGAGTCGAGAGACGATCGCTGCAGTCGGCGTCAGGGGTGTCGAGACGAACTTGGACTTGATGCCCTTCACCCAGCGCTGACAGCGCTCGGTCAGCTGGTAGTCGGGGGTCTGCAGGTGCCCGCGGGTGAACAGCACGCCGAGTTGAGCTCCCTCACAACGCAAGTCGCCGGGCGCCGCCACCCGCATGTAGAACGCCTCGGACCCGTCGAGCAGCGTGGCCCAATCGTTGGCGGGGCGCGCAAACGAGACTCGTCCGTCGTCGTCGATGCGCCACACACCGGTACGTGGCGTCGCGGTGAAGATCTCCAGATCCGGCGCGGTCTCGTTGATGATCAGCTGACTCCAGACCTCGTCTTCGCCGTAGCCGCGCTCCCAGCGCGAGTTGATCGCGTCGATGTCGAGCTCGTACTCCACGTCCATGTATTCGAGCAGGTGGAACAGGAACAGCGGCATGTCGGCGTAGGCCTCGGTGGTCAGGTTCGTCATCGGGCTCGCGCCGCTCAGCCGCGGGTTCACCTCGCCGAGGTAGAGCTCGTCGGAGTCCAGGTCATGCAGCAGGTCAACCTCGAAGTAGCCGCGGTAGCCCTCGCGGCCCAGGACATCGCCCAGCTTGCGCACCATTTCCCGCGCGGCGTGCGTCTGCGCGGGCGGCAGGACCTCACGCCAGATGTCGTTGCCGCACCAGCCGCCCTTGGCCGGCGTCAGCTCCGGATACCCGACGAGACTCGTCATGGCCGGGCCGATCACGGTGCCGTGCCGCGTCACGGTGCCTTCGATGCACACCTCGACGTTGCGGATGCGCTTCATCACCTTGACTTCCTGACCGGCCAGGTCAGCGGCGTGATCGTCCCAGTCGCGCTGGCCACGGACGAAGAACGTGCCTGACCCGGCGGCGCCGTAGGCGGCGTTGACGACGAGGTCATCACCGAGACCCGCCTGCTGGGCCAGCGCCGACAGCTCTTCATACGAACCGGCTCGCGCGATCACGTTCGGGACACTCCGAACGCCCGCCTCGTCGGCCAGGCGGGTCATGACGATCTTGGAGCCCAGCCGATGGCGCAACTCGACCGGAGCGTGCATGACTTCCAGCCCGGCCTGGCGCGCGAGGGCCTGTGTCTCCTCGTCCATCATCACGAAGCAGGCCTTGCCGCCGGGCCCCCTGCCGGCGATGAACTCGAGTGTCTCGGAGTCACGCAGCAGGTGGTTGCACACATCCCCCATCGAGTCGAAGTCGATGCGGTCGCGCCGCCGCGGCACGAACACGCGCGAGTGCACGCCCTCGAAGGAGTCAAAGTAGGTCAGGTAGAAGAAGTTTCGAACCCAGCGGTCGATCCCGAGCAGATTGAAGGGGGTCGGCGAGATGAAGTACAGCGGCACGGTGTTGGTGTGAAAGAAGGCACGTACGTCTGAGATGCCGTTCAACTTGCGGCGCGGTTCGGGCCCGCCTGAGTGGGCGGTCACGCCAGCCACGGTGACGTCGGGGGCAGGGGCCTAGCGGTGACCGCGGTGATCTCACATGCGTCCATGCCCACAAGTGTGCACGTGCCTACGGCGCCTTGAAAGCGTGGATTGCCATAGCACTGACTCTCTTGATCATCGTCGCAGCCCCTCGATCACGGACGGCAAGTGTTGATCCTGCGCTGAGGGCGGGGTTTTGCGAGTAGACGTCGCCCTCAGCGCAGACTGAATGCAGTCAGCCCAAACTCAGACCGGAAGGGCTTCCCGGCTGGGCACGTCAGCCGAACTCGTCAGTTGCAACGCCGGGTCGACGACGGCGTCGTTGCGCAGCAGTTTGACGTCGGCGTGGTAACTCATCGACGTCAACCACGGCTGGCTGGCACCCTGGCGGGGCAGCTGGTTGACCGCGCGCCGAACATAGCCGGCCGAAAAGTCCAGCAGCGGGCGGGTTTCCATGTCCGGGTCGTCGAGCACCGGGCGCGCGGTGTCGTAGCCGTTGGCGTCCATGTGCGCCAGCAGCCGGCAGAAGTGCTCGCACAGCAGGCCGACCTTCAGCGTCCACGAGGAGTTGGTGTAGCCGATCGCGTAGGCGAAATTCGGTACGTCGGACAGCATCATCCCCTTGTAGGCGACCCGCTCGGGCAACTCGACCGGCTCGCCGTCGACCACCAGCGACATGCCGCCGAACGCTTGAAGATTCAAACCCGTTGCGGTGACGATGATGTCGGCGTCGAGTTCGCGGCCGGATTCCAGCTGGATCCCGGTCTCGGTGAACGTCACGATGCGGTCGGTGACCACCGATGCGCTGCCGTTGCTGATCGCCCGGAACAGGTCGGAGTCGGGTACCGCGCACAGCCGCTGGTCCCACGGGTTGTACGCGGGGCTGAAGTGCTCCTCGACCGGATAGCCCTTGGGCAACCGTTTGGCGTTGACGCTGCGGATGATCTTCTTGGCCGGGCCCGGATACTTCTGGCAGAACTGGTACACGGCGCGCTGCTGACCGATGTTCTTACGACGGGCCAGCGCGTAACCGAGCCTGTCGCCGAACAGCTTTCGTGCCGTGTTGGCGAAGACGTCTTTGGACGGCACCGGCATGATGTAGGTCGGCGAACGCTGCAGCATGGTGACGTGCCCCGCCCGTTCGGCCATTGCCGGCAACATGGTGACGGCCGTTGCGCCACTGCCGATGATGACCACCTTCTTGCCCGCGTAGTCGAGGTCCTCGGGCCAGTGCTGCGGGTGCACGATCTGCCCGGCGAACCGCTCGCGGCCCTCGAAGTGCGGGGTGAAGCCCTCGTCGTAGCGGTAATAGCCGCCGGCGCAGAACAACCAATTGGCGCTGATCTGCGTCGTCTCACCGGTGTCGGTGCGCTCGACATCGACGACCCACCGTGCGTCGGAACTCGACCACGCGGCGCCGCGCACCTTGTGGTGGAAACGGATGTTGCCGTCGATGCCGTTCTCGGCGGAGGTCTCGCGCAGATACGTCAGGATCTTGTCGGCGGTGGCGATGGCGTCCTCGTCGCGCCACGGCTTGAACTCATAGCCGAAGGTGTGCAGATCGGAGTCCGAACGAATCCCGGGATAGCGGAACAGATCCCAGGTGCCGCCGGTCGCATCGCGCGCCTCGAGGATCGCGTAGCTGCGACCGGGATGCTCGCGCTGCAGGTAGTAGGCGGCACCGATGCCCGAGATACCGGCGCCGACGATGAGGACGTCGACGTGCTCGACCTCGGTGGTTGTAGATGTGCGGGACATGACCTGGCTCCTGACGCCGGATGCGTGTACTGCGTTCCATGGTCTCGGTCCCGGTCGCCGCGACCAAGATGGGATCTGACCATCCTGGCGGCTTCGTGGTGCAATTTGCACCACTGACTTATGGTGGCTGCATGTCCTGGAAGCGTCCGTCGGAGCCGGTCAGGGAGCTGATCCGGCAGTGTGCGCAGATCACCGTCAATCCGCGTGCCGAGTGGCTCGACGAACTCGACGCCGAAGTGCTTGCGGCCAGCCCGGCGTTGGCGGCCGACCCCGAGCTGGCCGCCGCGGTCGGTCGCAGCAACCGGGCCAACATGTACTTCTGGGGCGCGGCCAACGTGCGCGACCCCGGCGCGCCGGTGCCCCCGAACAGCGGGCCGGAGCCGATGAATATCGCCCGCGAGGTCGCCCGGCGCGGACTGACCCCGTTCACCCTCGACGCCTACCGGATCGGGGAGGCAGTGGCGTGGCGCCGGCTGATGGAGATCGCATTCTCGCTGACGTCGGATCCGGCCGAATTGCACGAGTTGCTCGACGTCTGCTCCCGCTCGATCAGCGCTTTCATCGACGGAACCCTGGCGGGCATCGCCGCACAGATCGAGCAGGAACGCGACGATCTCACCCGCGGGACCCATGCCGAACGACTCGAGACCGTCGCCCTGATCCTCGACGGGGCCCCCATCACCCGAAAGCGCGCCGAGGCACGACTCGGGTACGCCCTGACCGGCCCGCACGTCGCCGCCGTGATCTGGAGCGACGATCCGGCGGGCGACATGGCCGGACTGGATTCGGCCGCCGAGTCGTTCGGACACGCCGCCGGGGTGCGACCGCTCACCGTCCTCGCTTCCACGGCCACCCGCTGGGTATGGATACCGGCGAGATCGATAGACATTGCCGCGCTGCGTGATTCGATCGAAGCCCGGCCGGATATCCGTGTCGCGGTAGGACCCTGCGCCGAGGGCATCGACGGTTTCCGCCGCAGTCACTTCGACGCCATCACCACCCAACAGATGTTGGCGCGCCTGCAATCACCGCGACGTGTCGCGCGGTTCGCCGACGTCGAACTGGTCGCCTTGATCACCGCCGACACCGACCGCGCCACCGAGTTCGTCCGCCACACCCTGGGCGCACTGGAACAAGCGGGACACGAACTACAGGAGACGGTAAGGGTTTTCGTGCATGAGCAGTGCAATGCGTCGCGCGCCGCGACACGGCTCTATACCCATCGCAACACGCTGCTGCGGCGCCTGGCCCGCGCCGACGAACTGTTGCCCCGTCCGCTGGCCGAGTGCAGCGTCAATGTGGCGGTCGCACTCGACGTGCTGCGCTGGCGCGGCAAGTAGGTAATCCAGGCAGGCGGACATCACGATCGTCGATCAATCCGGTGACGGGCCGCGCCGCCGATCCGAGTGAGGACACCAGGTGCCCCAGAATGCGGGCATGACGGTAGCTGGCGAACCGACGGCACAGTTCTCGCGGCAGACGTTTCTGCGGGCTGCCGTCGGGACCTTGGCCGCCGGGGCGGTCTTCGGGACCGCCCGCGCCGGTGCCGCACCGAACAGCGCCGACTGGGGCAGTCTGTCGGGAGCCATCGGCGGGCAGGTCATTGAACCGGAGAACGGACAATTCGGTTCGGCCAAGCAGGTTTTCAACACCAACTACAACGGTTCGACACCGGCGGCGGTCGTGAACGTGACGTCGGCCGCGGACGTGCAGAAAGCGATGGCGTTCGCGGCTACCCGAAAGCTCAAGGTCGCCGCGCGCAGCGGCGGGCACTCCTACATCGGAGCGTCCACGGCAGACGGAGCCCTGGTAATCGACCTGCGCGGGTTACCCGCAAATCCCAAATACGACCCCGCCAGCGGACAGATCACCGTCACGCCCGCAACGCATCTGTTTGCGATGCACCAGACGCTGGCCGCCGCGGGCCGGGGCATCCCGACGGGTACCTGCCCGACCGTCGGTGCCGCGGGGCACACCTTGGGTGGCGGCATCGGTGCACAGTCGCGGCACGCCGGACTGCTCTGCGACCAGCTGGCGTCGGCGAACGTGGTACTGCCCGGCGGGCAGGCGGTCACCGCGTCGGCCACTAGCAACCCCGACCTGTTCTGGGCGTTGCGGGGTGGCGGCGGCGGCAACTTCGGGGTGACAACTTCGTTGACCTACACCACGTTTGCCAGCGAGGACGTCGACGTCGTCAACATCTTCTTTCCGCCGCAGACGTTCGCGCAGGTTCTGCTCGGCTGGCAGAGCTGGCTGCGTACCGTCGACCGCAAGTTCTGGGCGCTGGCCGACGCCACCGTCGACGGGATGGGCACGCAGTGCCGCATCATGGCGACGTCCCCGGTCGGGACCGCCAACAGCGTTGCGGGCGCGATTGTTTCGGCGGTCGGTGTACAACCGACCAGGACCGAGAACCTGACGCTCAACTATCTGGACCTGGTGAAGTATCTGGCCGTGGAGAACCTCAACCCGTCCCCGCTGGGATACGTCGGTGGTTCCGATGTCTTCCCGACGATCAACGCCGGTGCCGCCAAGGGAATCGCTTCGGCGCTCGACACATTTCCACGTGGGGCCGGGCGAGGTCTGGTGATCATGCATGCCCTCGACGGCGCGCTGGCCAGTGTGGCCGGCGACGCCACGGCCTTCCCGTACCGGCGGCACTCCGCGATGGTGCAGTGGTACGTCGAAACGGCCGGTTCCCCGTCGGCGGCCGCCGGCTGGCTCACCACCGCACATCAAGCGGTGCAACCGTATTCGGCTGGTGGCTACGTGAACTACATCGAACCCAACCAGCCGCCGTCGCGGTACTTCGGCGCCAACCTGGCCCGGCTCAGCGCCGTCCGCCAGAAGTACGATCCGGGGCGGATGATGTTCTCCGGCATGAACTTTTGATTCCGCGCCAAGGGATTTTCTGCGATGATGCAGCGTCATGGGCATCACTCGCACGCTGACGATCCTCACCGTTCTCGGCTACGCCACGCTGGCCACGTCGGGCGTCGCCGCAGCCGACGACAGCCTCAACGGCCACTACCGGGCCGTCGTCGACGGCTCCCCTTCCAATCAGCTCGGTGACATCCTGCTGATCAACACCACCTGCGACCCTTCGGGCAACTGCAGTGGTTGGGTGTCGACACCCAAGACCTGGGGCGCCGCGATCAACAAAACCCCGGGCGGCCCATGGACGATCAACCGCACCGACAGCCAGGGCTGGACCTGCCCGGACGGGACCAAGGCAGCGGCGGATCTCGTCTACACGTTCGCCGTAGGAAGTCTGGCCGGTTCGATCACGTCGACAAAAGTGGCCGGCGGATGCGGTGATCCGTCAACGCCCAGCACCACCCACGCGCTTCAGGTCCAGCAGTGCGTCGACAGCCCCACTCGGGGAGTGTGCCCCTGAGCGACGGCTAGTCGGGGTCGACATCGGCGACACATCGCACCGGATAAAGCTCGTACGTACCGCGGAAGCCCTTGAGTTCGACCTCGCGGGGTGCGTCCAGCGCGATATCGGACGCCCCTGAAACCGCCTCCCGAATCGGCGCACTGACCAACACTTCCCCACCCTCGGCCTCGCCCGCGACCCGCGCAGCCATCGCCACATTGCGGCCGAACAGATCGTCGCCGCGCCGCACTGAGCTGCCCATGTGCAGACCGATGCGGACCCGGATGCGTTCCCACCGTTCGGGTTCGGACCGTAGCGCGCGTTGCACGGCCATACTGCAGCGCACGGCCTTGACGGGATCGGAGAAGGCGATCATGAAACCGTCGCCCTGAGTTTTGACGACGTGTCCGCCGTTGTCGCCGACCTGCTTGCTGATCAACTTGTTGTGGCGTTCCAGCAGCTTCACCCAACCTCGATCGCCGAGTTCCTCGTTGAGTTCGGTGGAACCCTCGATGTCCGAGAAGGCGATCACCACGTTGCCGTCGGCTGTCATCCTGGCCAGGTCGGGTCGTTCAACCCGCGCCCAACCCGCCAAGTCCTCCACCGAGTTGCGGACGGTGGCACCTAGGCCCCTGTTGATCAATGAATCCGCGGTGCGCCAAACGGTCCTGACCGCAAGAGGAGCCACCCCGGGCGGCCGTCTACGACGCGGTCGGTCTTGGCGCAGCCGCGCCAGCGCCTTTCGGGCTCCAGTCAATTGCCGCCGCGACACGATCAGCACGATTCCCACCGCGATGAGGCCCGCGAATTCGACGAGAGCGACGATGGCCCACAGCAGTTCCGCGCTCACGGTCAGGTTGCGGATTCCCCAGCGCGTCGCAGCATGCTTTCCGCGTGCCGCAGCACCGGGGAGTCGACCATCTGCCCTTCGAACGCGAACACTCCGCGCTCGGTCTTGGCCGCCGCCAGCACGCGCCGGGCCCAGTCCAGCTTGTCGTCGCTGGGCCGGTAAGCGCTGCGCACCACCGGAACCTGACTGGGGTGGATGCATGCGGTCACGTCGAACCCGACGGTGGCGGCGTCGACGGCCTCATCCCGCAAACCGTCGATGTCGCGGATGTCGAGGTGCACGGCGTCCAGCGCGAGCCGGCCGAAGGCGGAGGCCGCCAGCAGGATCGTCGACCGGACGTGCCGGTCGACGTCGCGGTAATGTCCGTCGGGCCACCGGCTGGAACTGCCACCCAGCGAGACGGTCAGATCCTCCGCGCCCCACATCATCGCTACCACGCCGTCTGCGGCGGCGATTTCGGTGGCGAACACCGCACCCCGCGCACTTTCGACCAACGCGATGACGTCGCGCGGCGCCAGCGCTGTGATCTGCGCGGCTGACTCCGTCTTGGGCAGCATCACCGTGGTGTACGGCGTCTCAGCCAGGACTTCGAGGTCGCGAGCGTACTCGTCGGTGCCTGCGGCGTTGATCCGGACGACGGTGCGCGCGGGGTCAAGTGGTGTGTCGCGCAACGCATTACGGGCGGCCGGCTTGTCCGGCTCGGCCACACCGTCTTCGAGATCGAGGATCACCACGTCGGCCGCGGCGGCGGCTTTCGCGAAGCGCTCGGGCCGGTCAGCCGGACAGAACAGCCAGCCCGGTCCGGCATCGCGCAGGCTCATTGCCCCGCCTCGCTCGGCCGCTTCTGCACCAGCGTGGTGCGCACTGCCCGTGCCACGACGTCGCCGTGCTGGTTACGACCGGTGTGCTGCAAGGTGACAATGCCTTCTCCAGGACGGCTTTTCGACTCGCGCTTGTCGGTGCACACCGTCTCGGCGTACAAGGTGTCGCCGTGGAAGACGGGTTTGGGGAACGACACCTCGGCGAAACCGAGGTTGGCGACGATGGTGCCCAACGTCAGCTGCGCGACGGAAAGACCGACCAGCGTGGACAGGGTGAACATCGAATTCACCAGTCGCTCACCGCGAAAGCCCGGCTGTTCGGCGGCCCACGCGGCGTCCAGATGCAGCGACTGGGTATTCATCGTCAGCGTGGTGAACAACACGTTGTCGGCCTCGGTGACGGTACGGCCGGGCCGGTGCAGATAGATGGTGCCGACCTCGAACTCCTCGAACCACAAACCGCGCTGGACGATCCTTGCCCCGACTGTGACATCTGCGACGCGACTCGCCGAGGCTGTGTCGTCAGATTCACCCTCGGAAGGGGCGGCGGCGTCGGTGTCGCTCATGACAACCCCAGCGACCGTGCGATCAACATCAACTGCACCTCCGTTGTGCCTTCACCGATTTCGAGGATCTTGCTGTCGCGGTAGTGGCGAGCCACCGGGTACTCGTTCATGAACCCGTATCCACCGTGGATCTGGGTGGCGTCCCGCGCGTTGTCCATCGCGGCTTCCGACGAGATCATCTTCGCGATCGCCGCTTCCTTCTTGAATGGCTTGCCGGCCAACATCTTTGCCGCGGCGTCGTAGTAGGCGGTGCGGGCGGCGTGGGCACGGGCTTCCATGCGCGCGATCTTGAAGCTGATGGCCTGGTAGGAGCCGATCGGCTGGCCGAAGGACTGACGTTCCTTGGCGTACTTGACGCTTTCGTCGACGCAGCCCTGCGCCACCCCCGTCGCGAGCGCGGCGATCGCGATCCGGCCCTCGTCGAGGATGGACAGGAAGTTCGCGTAACCCTTGGCGCGGGTGCCCAGCAGGTTCTCTTCGGGGACCCGGGCGTCGTCGAAGGTCAGCGGATGGGTGTCCGAGGCGTTCCAGCCGACTTTGTTGTAGACGGGCTCGACGATGAAACCCGGTGTGCCGTTGGGCACGATGATCGTCGAGATCTCCTTCTTGCCGTCGGCGATGGTGCCCGTCACCGCGGTGACGGTGACCAGCGAGGTGATGTCGGTGCCGGAGTTGGTGATGAACTGCTTGCTGCCGTTGATGATCCATTCGCCGCCGTCGAGGCGGGCGGTGGTGCGGGTGCCACCGGCGTCCGAGCCCGCACCGGGTTCGGTGAGCCCGAAGCCGGCCAGCGCGCGGCCGGCGACCAGGTCGGGCAGCCACTGCTGTTTCTGCTCCTCGGTGCCGAACCGGTAAATGGGCATGGCCCCCAGACCGACACCGGCTTCCAAAGTGATCGCCACCGATTGATCGACCTTGCCGAGTTCCTCCAAAGCCAATGCCAGCGCGAAGTAGTCCCCGCCCATGCCGCCGTACTCTTCCGGGAACGGCAGCCCGAACAGGCCCATCTCGGCCATCTTCGCGACGACCTCGTACGGAAAGCTGTGCTCCTCATCGTGTTTGGCCGACACCGGCGCCACCACGGAGCGCGCGAAGTCGGCCACCGTGTCGCGTAGGTCCTCGTATTCCTTGGGCAGGGTCCCCGCCGGGATCGTCGTCGTCATGATCAGTCCTTGCCTTCTTGTTCTGTCTCCGGGACCAGCCGGGCCAGCACCTGCTCGACCTTCACCTGATCGCCGACGCCCACCAGCACCTGCACCCGTCCCGAAATCGGTGCGGCCAGTGAATGTTCCATCTTCATCGCCTCGACCACGACCACCACGTCGCCCTCGGACACCTCACTACCCGACTCGACCTGCACGGCGATCACGCTGCCCGGCATCGGGCTGAGGATCTCGGCCGGTCGCTCGCCGCCGGTGCGGTCGATCTTGTGTTCCTCGGCTTCGCGGATATGCCAGGTGCCGCGTTCGTCGGCGATCCACAGATGTTGATCGGCCTCGGCCCAGTGATAGTCCTGGCGCAGCCCATCGATCGTCACGCTCAGCTGGTGCTCACCGACCTGCACGGTCGCCGGCTTGACCTCGCCGTCGCCGACCTGCACGCCCGCCGCGTCGGGCAGCCCCCACACCGACACCGTCTCGGTGCGCAGCGGGGTCTGCACCTCGGTGCGCACCGGAGCCACCAGACTGACGGGCCGCCACCCGGTCGGTTGAGCCCACAGCTCGCTCCCGGCGCGGTCGGTCAGTGCCCATTGACGGTAGAGGCCGCCCGCGGCAAGCACGTCATCGGGCGCGGGTGCCGGCTCGAAGTCCGCCAACCGCTCGTCCAGCAGGGCAGTGTCCAAATCCCCGGCACGCACCCGTTCGTCGGCGAGCAGGAATCGCAGAAACTCGACGTTGGTCTGTACCCCGAGCACCGCAGTCTGCGAGAGCGCCCGGTCGAGCCGGGCTAGTGCCTCGGCGCGGTCGGCGCCGTGCGCGATCACCTTGCTCAGCATCGGGTCGTAATCGCTGCCCACCACGGTGCCGGACAACAGCGACGAATCGACCCGCACGCCGTCGCCGGAGGGTTCCCGCACATGCAGTACCCGACCTCCCGTCGGCAGGAATCCCCGAGCTGGATCCTCGGCGTAAACCCTTGCCTCGATGGCGTGTCCGGTGAGCTCGATGTCATCCTGAGCGAACCCCAGCTTCTCCCCCGCGGCGACCCGCAGCTGCCACTCGACGAGGTCGCGGCCGGTGATCTCTTCGGTGACCGGATGTTCCACCTGCAGACGGGTGTTCATCTCCATGAAGAAGAACTCGTCGGGCCGGTCACCGGAGACGATGAATTCCACCGTGCCGGCGCCGACGTAGTCGACGCTGCGGGCGGTGCTGCACGCCGCAGCTCCGATCCGCGCCCGGGTCTCGGGGTCCAGCAGCGGCGAGGGCGCCTCCTCGATCACCTTCTGGTGGCGTCGTTGCAGACTGCACTCGCGCTCACCCAGGTGCACCACGTTGCCGTGCGTGTCGGCGAGCACCTGCACCTCAATGTGCCTGGGCCGCAGCACGAACCGCTCCAGGAACAGCGTGTCATCGCCGAACGCCGAGGCGGCTTCGCGCCGGGCGCTGACCAACGCGGCACGTAGCTTCGTCGGCTCTTCGACCAGCCGCATGCCCTTGCCGCCGCCACCGGCAGACGGCTTGACCAACACCGGGTAGCCGACTTCGTCCGCCGCGCTGACCAACTCGTCGTCCGTCAGCCCCGGCCGAGCCACCCCCGGCACCACCGGCACGTCGAACGCGGCGACCGCGTTCTTGGCGGTGATCTTGTCGCCCATCACCTCGATGGCGCGCGCCGGTGGGCCGACGAACGCCACCCCGGCTCGCTCGCATTCTGCGGCGAAAGCGGCGTTCTCGGAAAGGAATCCGTAACCCGGGTGGATCGCTTCGGCACCGGTCCGCGCCGCCGCCCGCAGCACGCGCTGCATGTTCAAGTAACTCTCGCGCGCCGGCGCCGGCCCCAGCCGCACCGCCGTGTCGGCCTCGAGCACGTGCCGCGCTCCGGCGTCGGCGTCGCTGTAGACCGCAGCCGCACGAATGCCCAGCCGGCGCAGCGTCCTGATCACCCGCACGGCGATCTCGCCGCGGTTCGCCACCAATACCGTCTCAAACATGAGTCACATCCGGAAGACGCCGTAGGATACCGGCTCCAGTGGCGCCTGGGCGCACACCGAAAGAGCCAGTCCGACAACCGTTCTGGTGTCGGCAGGGTCGATGATCCCGTCGTCCCACAGGCGGGCGGTCGAATAATAGGGGTTGCCCTGGTCCTCGTACTGCTCGCGGATGGGCGCCTTGAACGCGTCTTCCTCCTCCGGCGACCACGGCTTGCCGTTGGCGGAAAGTTGCTCGCCGCGCACGGTGGCCAGCACGGACGCGGCCTGCTCACCGCCCATCACCGAGATCCGCGCATTCGGCCACATCCACAGGAAGCGTGGCGAATAGGCTCGACCGCACATCGAATAGTTGCCCGCGCCATACGATCCGCCGATCACCACGGTCAGCTTCGGCACCCTCGCGCACGCCACGGCCGTCACCATCTTCGCGCCGTGCTTGGCGATGCCGCTCGCCTCGTAGTCACGGCCGACCATGAATCCCGCGATGTTCTGCAGGAACAGCAACGGAATCCGACGCTTGTCGCACAGCTCGATGAAATGAGCTCCCTTGACCGCGGATTCGCCGAACAGCACGCCGTTGTTGGCGATGATCCCCACCGGGTGGCCGTGAATGCGCGCGAACGCGGTGACCAGCGATTTACCGTAATTGGCTTTGAATTCACTGAATTCGCTACCGTCGACCAGTCGCAGGATCACCTCGTGCACGTCGTAGGGCACCCGCGGATCCGGGGGTACCACGTCGTAGAGCTCGGTCTGCGCATGCCTGGGTTCGACGGTCGGTATGACCTCCCAGGGCGCGGGCTCGCGCGGACCGAAGGTGGCAGCGATCCCCCGCACGATTCGCAGCGCATCCTCGTCGTCCTCGGCCAGATGGTCGGTCACCCCGGAAACTCTCGAGTGCAGATCGCCGCCGCCCAGTTCTTCGGCGGTGACGATCTCCCCGGTGGCCGCCTTGACCAACGGAGGGCCGCCCAGGAAGATCGTGCCCTGCTCGCGGACGATGACGGCTTCGTCGCTCATCGCCGGCACGTAGGCACCGCCGGCGGTGCAGGAACCGAGGACGGCGGCCACCTGCGGGATTCCCTTGGCGCTCATGGTCGCCTGGTTGTAGAAGATCCGCCCGAAGTGTTCGCGGTCGGGGAACACTTCGTCCTGTTTGGGCAGGAAGGCGCCGCCGGAGTCGACGAGGTAGATGCAGGGCAGCAGGTTCTGCAGCGCCACCTCCTGCGCGCGCAGATGCTTCTTGACCGTGATCGGGTAATAGGTGCCGCCCTTGACCGTTGCGTCGTTGGCGACGATCACGCATTCGCGTCCGGCTACCCGTCCGATCCCGGTGATGATTCCCGCGCCCGGGGATTCATCGCCGTACATGCCGTTGGCGGCCAGGGCGGCCAGTTCCAGGAACGGGCTGCCCGGGTCGAGCAGCCGGTCCACCCGTTCGCGCGGGAGCAATTTGCCGCGGCTGACGTGGCGCTCCCTGGCACGTTCGTTGCCGCCCAGGGCGACAGTGGAGAGCTTTTCCCGTAGTTCCGTCACCAGCCGGTGGTGTTCGTCGGCGAACGACGGGGCCGTCACTGTGGTCACTGTGTCACCAGATCCGAAAGGTTCAGCGGCGGCTGCGTTTTCGCGACGACCTCTTCGACCGACACGTCCGGGGCGGTCTCGATCAGGTGCAGGCCGTCGTCGCGGACGTCGATGACCGCGAGTTCGGTGACGATCCGGTTGACACACCCGATGCCGGTCAACGGCAGCGTGCACCGCTCCAGGATCTTGGGGCTGCCGTCCTTGGCGGCGTGTTCCATCATCACGATCACCTTGCGGGCGCCGTGCACCAGGTCCATCGCGCCGCCCATGCCCTTGACCATCTTGCCGGGGATCATCCAGTTCGCCAGGTCGCCGGTGACCGAAACTTGCATGGCGCCAAGGACTGCCACGTCCAGGTGCCCGCCGCGGATGATCCCGAACGAGGTGGACGAGCCGAAGAACGAGGCGCCGGGCAGCGTGGTGACGGTTTCCTTGCCGGCGTTGATCAGGTCGGCGTCGACGTCCTCGCGACGCGGGTAGGGACCGACGCCGAGGATCCCGTTCTCCGAGTGCAGCACGACATGCACGCCGTCGGGGATGTGGTTGGGGATCAGGGTGGGCATCCCGATCCCCAGGTTGACGTATTGCCCGTCCTCGAACTCCGATGCCACCCGGGCGGCCATGCCGTCTCTGCTCCAGGTCATTTGGCGCCGCCTCCTTCGGCGTCCGTCACGCTAGCGTGACGTTCGGCGCCGAGCGTCACGCCAGCGCAGCGCTCGGCAAAGTCATGGACGCTCACCGCACCGTCTCCTTCTCGATTCGCTTCTCGGGATCAGGCACATGCACCACGCGCTGCACGAAAACGCCCGGCGTGTGCACCGTCGCTGGATCGATCTCCCCAGGCTCGACGAGTTCCTCGACCTCGGCGATGGTGATCCGGCCGGCGACCGCGCACTCGGGGTTGAAGTTGCCCGCGGCGTAGCGGTACACCAGGTTGCCCAGCCGGTCACCCTTCCACGCGTGCACCAGGGCGAAGTCGGTCCGGATCCCCCGCTCGAGAACGTAAGTCACGCCGTCGAACTCACGGGTCTCTTTGGGTGGTGACACCACCGCCACCTCGCCGGACGAGTCGTAGCGCCAGGGCAGTCCACCGTCGGCGATCTGGGTGCCGACCCCGGCCGGCGTATAGAAGCCGGGAATGCCCATCCCCCCGGCGCGAAGACGTTCGGCCAACGTACCCTGCGGGGTCAGCTCGACTTCGAGTTCGCCGGACAGGAATTGGCGGGCGAATTCCTTGTTCTCCCCGACATAGGACGAGACGGTGCGGCGAATCCTCCTGTTCGCCAACAGAATCCCCAACCCGATGCCGTCGACGCCGCAGTTGTTGGACACCGTCTCCAGATCGGTCACACTGCTGTCGGCCAAGGCTGCGATCAGCGCCTCCGGAATGCCACACAACCCGAATCCGCCGACGGCCAGCGACGACCCATCGGCTATGTCTGCCACCGCCTCGGCAGCGGTCGCCACCACCTTGTCCATATACCGCAGCGCCCTCCGGTTTCAGTTAATAATCATTAACTAAACGGTGAGAATACCATTTCCCTGCGCAGCGGGTAAAGGCAGGGCAGGGGCTATTCCCGCTCACTGAGGTGCTCGATCGCACGCTGCCGCATCTCGACTTTGCGGACTTTGCCGGTGACCGTCATCGGGAACTCGTCGACGACCCAGACATAGCGGGGAATCTTGAACTTCGCAATGCTGCCGACGCAGAACTCCCGCAGAGGGTCGGCGGTCAGCTCCGGGGCGCCGACCCGCAACTTGACCACCGCCATGAGTTCTTCGCCGTAGCGCTCGTCGGGCACCCCGATGACGTGGGCGTCGAGGATGTCCGGATGCGTGTGCAGGAACTCCTCGATCTCGCGCGGAGAGATGTTCTCCCCGCCACGCACCACGATGTCCTTGATCCGGCCCGTGATCCGCACATATCCGGCGGAGTCCATGGACGCCAGGTCGCCGGTGTGCATCCACCCGTCCGCGTCGATGACTTCTGCGGTCTTCTGCGGGTCATTCCAATAGCCCGACATCACCGAGTAGCCGCGTGTGCAGAACTCCCCCGCCTCCCCACGGGGGACCGTCACACCGGTCATCGGGTCGATCACCTTGATCTCCAGATGCGGCCCCACCCTCCCGACCGTCGCGACGCGCCGCTCCAACGAATCGTCGGTGCGCGTCTGAGTCGACACCGGGGCCGTTTCGGTCATGCCGTAACAGATCGACACCCCGGGCATGTGCATGCGCTCGATCACCATGCGCATCACCTCGACCGGACAAGGGGATCCGGCCATGATCCCGGTGCGCAGACTGTCCAGCCGGTAGTCGGCGAAGTCCGGCAACCCAAGCTCGGCAATGTACATCGTCGGCACCCCGTAGAGGCTGGTGCACCGTTCGTCCTGCACCGCACGCAAGGTTGCGGCGGGATCGAAGCCGGGCGCCGGGATCACCATGCAGGCACCGTGACTGGTGGCCGCCAGGTTGCCCATCACCATTCCGAAGCAGTGATAGAACGGCACCGGGATACAGATCCGATCGTGTTCGGTGTACTCCAGTAGCTCACCGACCAGGTAGCCGTTGTTGAGGATGTTGCGATGGCTGAGCGTAACGCCTTTCGGGTATCCCGTTGTGCCCGAGGTGTATTGAATGTTGATCGGATCGGAAGCTGTCAGCAGCGCGGTCCTCGCGTCCAGCGCGGCCGGGTCGGCTTGGGCACCAACCAACTCGTCCCAGCGATCACTGCCCATGATGGTGACGACACAGTCGGGCGCTACGTCGGCCAGCATCTGCGCGTAGTCCGCACCCTTGAAACCCGCTGCGGCAACTACCATCCGCACCCCGGACTGCTTCAACGCATACTCCAGTTCGCGCGCTTGGTAGGCGGGATTAACGGTCACCAGGATCGCGCCGATGTGAGCAGTCGCGTATTGCACCAGCACCCATTCCCACCGGTTGGGCGCCCAGATGCCGACCCGATCACCCGCTTCGATGCCGGCTTGCAACAGTCCCGTCGCCAAACCCCGTACGGCGTCCGATAGTTCGGCGTAGGTCCACCGCCGGCCCGCGGCGACGTCGACGAGCGCTTCACGACTCGCGAAGGCGTCCGCGGTAGCCGCGAGATTGGCGCCGATGGTGGTCCCGAGCAATGCGGGTGTGTTCGGGCCACGTTCGTAGGAAAGCGGATTGCGGTCTGCGGCGTCGGTGGCTGTCACGGTCCCTCCGGCCGGTAATCGGGTGTTACGTTAGTGACGATTAACCGACATGTCCAGGAGGGCCGTCATGGCAGCATCCGCCCCGGACGGCGAGCCCGGCCCACCTGAGGCGCCAAATCGTCGCAGCCAGTTGAAATCCGACCGTCGGCTGCAACTGCTCGCCGCCGCCGAGAGACTGATCGCCGAACGAGGTTTCCTCGCGGTGCGCCTGGAAGACATCGGCGCAGCTGCCGGCGTCAGCGGTCCGGCGATCTATCGTCACTTCCCCAACAAGGAGTCGCTGCTGGTCGAGTTGTTGGTCGGGATCAGCGCCCGACTGCTTGCCGGTGCCCGCGCGGTGGCGGACCGCGGCGCCGATGCCACGGCGACGCTGGACGGTCTGATCGACTTCCATCTGGACTTCGCCCTGGGCGAGCCGGACCTGATCCGTATCCAGGACCGTGATCTCGCCCACCTGCCGGCCACAGCGGAGCGGCAGGTGCGCAGAGCCCAGCGGCAGTACGTGGAGATCTGGGTGGGTGTGCTGCGCGAGTTGAACCCCGAACTCGCCGAGGCCGATGCCCGGTTGATGGCGCACGCCGTTTTCGGGCTGTTGAACTCGACGCCGCACAGCATGAAGTCGGCCGATACCAAGGCGTCGCGGGTGCTTCGGTCCCGCGCCGTCATGCGGGCGATGACGCTCGCGGCGCTGACGGCAGGGGACCTGTAGTGCGCATTCGCTGAAGCGCGGTCAAAGCCCCCCTCGCCCTCCCCAGGTACCCTGCGAAGTGGACATGAACGAGCCACGCCGCACCCAGAATTTCGGTCCCCCTGAGCCGGGGTGGTATTCGGCGTCTCCGCAGGATGCCGCCGATTCGGTGATCGATTACCCGGCCTACGCCGACGAGATGCCGTACGCCTACGGCGGCAGAGGCTCGCCGTGGGCACCGGGCGGCTATCCACCGAACCCGACCCAACAGTTGCCGTCACAGTATTGGCAACAAGACCAGCCGCCGTCCGACGAGCCGCCGGGAAGCACCCCGCCGGGATCGCCGCGCTGGCTGTGGTTTGTGGCCGGCGCCGCGGTGCTGCTCGTCATCGGCCTGGTCATCGCGCTGGTCGTCACGAACAGTTCGGACACCCAGCAGACCGCCATCGAACCGCTGCCCCCGATGCCTGGGCCCAGCACCACCTTCGCGCCGCCGACCACCAGGACGGCGCCCCCGTCGACCACTCGCAGGCCGCCGCGGACCACCACGACCGAGCCAGGCACGACGGTCCCGCCCACGGCCACCGTGCCGGGCACGATGCAGTCCGTGGTCTACAGCGTCACCGGGGAGGGCCGGGCGATCAGCGTGATGTACATGGACACCGGCGATCTCATCCAGACCGAGTTCAACGTCACGCTGCCGTGGACCAAACAGGTGAGCCTGTCCACGTCGGCGACTCATCCGGCCAGCGTCACCATCGTCAACATCGGCCACAACGTCACCTGTTCGGTGACCGTGGCCGGAGTGCAGGTTCGTCAGCGCACCGGCCAGGGTTTAACCATCTGCGACGCCCCGCTCTGACTGCGGTCGCGGCACCCGCACGAAGAACATCGCCACCAGTCCGGCGAGCAGCACCACGACGATGCCGCCCAAACCGGCCCGATCCGCGGCGAACACGTCGACGAAGACGGAGAACAACCACGGGGCGATGAATGACATTGCTCGGCCAGTCATTGTGTAAAGACCAAAGGCGACACCCTCTTTGCCGTGTTGCGCCAACCGAAGCAACAGGGCACGCGCAGAGGATTGCGAAGGCCCGATGAACAGACACAGGGACAACCCGCACACCCAGAACGCGAGTGGGCCGGACACGGCCAGCATGGCCATCCCAGCGGTGAGGATGGCGATCAGAGAAGCGATGATGACCGGTTTCGATCCGATTCGGTGATCGACAAACCCTCCCACCGCCGCACCAATCGCGGCCACGACGCACGCGGCCACGCCGAAGATCAGCACGTCACCTTTAGGCACGCCGTAGACCTTGACGCCCAGCACCGGACCGAACGTGAATACCGCCGCCAGTCCGTCCCGCAACAGCGCGCTTGCCACCAGGAAGTAGACGAGGTTGCGGTCGCGGTGCCACTCGGAGGTGATGTCGGTCCACAGCTTGCGGTAACTACCCAGCAGGGTGGTGGACGGGTGGGGGTTCGCGCCCGCGTCCGGGAGGCGGTGGGCGACGAGAAGCAGCGGCAGGGCCAGGATCGCCAGCCAGGCGGCTGCCAGCAGCATCGCTGCCCGGACGTTGACTCCGTCGGCGGTGGGCAGGTGCAGCAAACCGCGACGGTCACCGTCGCCGGACACGAAGCCCAGATAGACCACGATCAGCAACACGACGGTGCCGATATACCCCGCCGCATAGCCCAAGCCCGAGATGCGGCCGGCCGTCTGCGGCGTCGAGAGCTGACGCAGCATGGCGTTGTAAGGGACGCTGGCCAGGTCACCGCATGCGGCGGTCGCCGTCAACAGCGCCAACCCGGCGAAAAAGTAGCCCGGCTCATCCCGGATCAACGCCATCGAGCAGGTCAACACCACCGCCATGCCGGTCAGCACGGCCAGGGCCAATCGCCGTCGACGCGGTGACTCGACCCACGCTCCGATCAGGGGCGCCAATGTCGCGATCAGCACGCCGGCGGCGGCTCCGGCGCGCGCCAGCCAACTCACCGGCGAGGCCCCCAACGGTGTGGTGCCTTCTGCCACGCTGGCCGTCAAGTACACCGAAAACACGAACGTCGGTGTGATAGCGCTCAGGCCGGTTTGACCGCAGTCCCACATGGCCCAAGCGACCACCCGCGAGCGCGGGACGGTGACTTGGCTGGTTTGCCGAGATTGAGTCTCTGCGGGCCCGCCCTCGAACTTCTTCTGCAAATTTTCAGTGTCGGTGACGGGCTGGTGACGTGCGGCCGAACCGCGCTCCGAGTCACCCATGACCGCACTCTATGCGTGTTGCATCCGGTCGTTGCGCGCTGGCTACGATCAACCCATGCCGATACCCGCTCCCAGTCCCGACGCGCGCGCCGTTGTCACCGGAGCGTCACAGAACATCGGCGAGGCGCTGGCCACCGAACTGGCCGCGCGCGGCCACAGTCTGATCGTCACCGCCCGACGAGAGGAACTGCTCACCGCGCTGGCCGCCCGTCTGGTGGACAAATACCGCGTCGCCGTCGAGGTGCGACCCGCCGACCTCGCCGACCCGGCCGACCGCGCGGCGCTGTGCGAGGAACTGGCCGCGCGGCCGATCTCGATCCTGTGCGCCAATGCCGGCACCGCCACCTTTGGTCCGGTCGCATCGCTGGACCCCGCCGGCGAGAAAGCACAGGTGCAGCTCAATGCCGTTGCGGTGCATGACCTTACATTGGCGGTGCTGCCGGGCATGATTGAACGACGGGCCGGCGGCATCTTGATTTCCGGCTCGGCAGCGGGGAATTCGCCTATTCCCTACAACGCCACCTACGCCGCCACCAAGGCTTTTGCCAATACGTTCAGCGAATCGCTGCGGGGTGAACTGCGTAATTCCGGGGTGCACGTGACACTGCTGGCCCCGGGCCCGGTGCGCACCGATCTGCCCGCGGAGGAGGAGGCGTCGCTGGTGGAGAAGTTGGTGCCGGACTTTCTGTGGATCTCCACCGAGCACACCGCTCAACTGTCGCTGGATGCGTTGGAGCGCAACAAGATGCGTGTGGTTCCCGGCTTGACGTCCAAGGCGATGTCGGTGGCGAGCGGATATGCTCCACGCGCGATCGTGGCGCCGATCGTCGGGGCGTTCTACAAGAAGCTCGGCGGCGGATAGGCCTACTTCCGGCGCCGCCGACCGGTGCCGAAGATGCCTTTGACGGCTTCGCGGATCGCCGTGTTGATCCCGCTCTTCACGGTGGGGTTCTTCAACACTTCCTCCCACATCGAGGGACCTTTGGGCTCGACCGGAGCCGGCATGGGTGGCAGCTCGTAATCCGTTGGTACCGGCGGATAGTCAGGCACGCGAGCTTGCTCAGCCGAGGGGCCCGGGGAAGGCGGCGGTGCCGCCTCGATCGTCTGACCGTACTTGCTTTGCAACGAACTCGACTTGGCCGCCTCGTGGACCGCGTCCGGACCGATCGCCGCCATCAGCGAGCGGGGCACCCGCATCCGCGTCCAGGCGACGGGAGTAGGCGCACCCTTTTCAGAAAGCACGGTGACGACGGCCTCGCCGATCCCCAATGACGTCAACGCCGACTCGAGGTCGTAGACATCGGTTTTCGGGTAGGTGCGCACGGTCTTGCTCAGCGCCTTCTGGTCGTCGGGGGTGAATGCGCGCAGCGCGTGCTGGACGCGGGCGCCCAACTGAGACAGCACGTCGTTGGGCAGGTCCGTCGGCAACTGGGTACAGAAGAACACCCCGACCCCCTTGGAGCGGATCAGCTTGACCGTCTGCTCGACCTGTTCCAGGAAAGCCTTCGACGCGTCGGCGAACAACAGGTGTGCCTCGTCGAAGAAGAAGACCAACTTGGGTTTGTCTACGTCGCCGATTTCGGGCAACTGCGCGAAAAGGTCGGCCAGCAGCCACATCAGGAAAGTCGAGAAGATGACCGGACGCAGCGACTGACCGCTGAACTCGAGCAGACTGATTACGCCCTGACCGTTTTCGACGCGCAACAGGTCGTCCGGATCGAGTTTGGGCTCGCCGAAGAAGGTGTCTCCGCCCTCGCCGGCGAGGTTGACCAGCGCGCGCAGGATGACGCCTGCCGTGGTGGACGACACTCCCCCAAGGGATTTCAGGTCGGCCTTGCCGCCCTCACTGGTCAGGTGGCTGATGACCTCGCGCAGTTGCTTCAGGGTGACGAGGGGCCAGTTGTTCTCCTTGGCCCAGTGGAAGATCAGTCCCAGCGTCGATTCTTGAGTCACGTTGAGCCCCAACACTTTCGACAGCAGGACGGGCCCGAAGCTGGCCACGGTTGCGCGCACCGGCACGCCGATCCCGCCGGTCCCGAGCGACAGAAACTCGACCGGGAAACCCGTCGGCTCCCAGGTGTCGCCGGTGTCCTTGGCGCGCGCCGCGGTCTTTTCGTTGCTCTCCCCCGGACGGGACAGACCCGACAGATCGCCCTTCACGTCGGCCATGAACACCGGGACCCCGGCCGCACTGAGCTGCTCGGCGATCAACTGCAGCGTCTTGGTCTTTCCGGTGCCGGTGGCCCCGGCCACCAGGCCGTGGCGGTTGATCGTGGCCAGCGGGATGCGGATCTGTGCGGCCGGGTCCGCCGTGCCGTCGACGACGACGGTGCCCAGCTCGAGTGCCTGACCTTGTACGGCGTAGCCAGCGGAAATGCGCTGCGCGGGTCCTGCCTCTGATTCGGTGCTCATCGGTGCCGCGCCCCTTTTCCCCGGTAGTTGCCCGTGCAGGATCACCCTACTTGCCGGGGGCCGACGAGGTCAGAGCCCCGATGCGCCTAATGTTGGGCGTTGTGCGCGACGAATTGGTGTGGATCGATTGCGAGATGACCGGGCTCGACCTCGGCTCGGACAAGCTGATCGAGATCGCCGCACTGGTCACCGACGCCGAACTGAACATCCTGGGCGACGGAATAGACGTGGTGATTCACGCCGAGGAGGCCGCGCTGTCGTCGATGATCGACGTCGTCGCGCAGATGCACGCGCGCTCGGGGCTGACAAACGAGGTCAAGGCGTCCACCGTCGACGTCGCCACTGCCGAAGCGATGGTGCTCGATTACATCGGTGAGCACGTCAAACAGCCCAAGACCGCGCCGCTGGCCGGTAACTCCATCGCCACCGACCGATCCTTCATCGCGCGTGACATGCCCGCTCTCGACGCGTTTCTGCACTACCGGATGATCGACGTCAGCTCCATCAAAGAACTCTGCCGGCGGTGGTACCCGCGGATCTATTTCGGGCAGCCGCCCAAAGGGCTGGCGCACCGCGCGCTGGCCGACATCCACGAGTCCATCCGGGAACTGCAGTACTACCGGCGAACCGCGTTCGTACCCCTCCCCGGGCCTTCTACCAGCGAGATCGCCGCGGCGGTCGCCGGACTCGACGGCCAACCGGACGCGTTGGAGACCATCGATTCGGCCGACGAGCATTCCAGCGGTTAACATCGACGTCGCCGCGTTAGTCCGCGGCCACGGTGGCTGTAGTTCAGTTGGTAGAGCACCAGGTTGTGATCCTGGATGTCGCGGGTTCGAGCCCCGTCAGCCACCCCAAGAGGTCAGAGGGCGTTTTCGCCCTCCGACCTCATGCACCAGACCGGTCGGACCTCCGGTGCCCGCCGACTTCTTAGATCTCTCCGACAGGCGTGAGGTCAACCGCTATTCGAAACCGGCCAACGTAATCCGCAACGCGTTCTCCATCTCGACGTGCATCGGCGACGTCGGCGTGTTGTCCGCGGTGAGCCACCGGTCGATGACGAATCGGACCGTCGCCAAACTCGTGTGGACCAGCAGCGCGGGCCGGATGTCGACCGACGCGTCAACGCCCATCCGGGCCGCGACGTGCTCGACGAACTTCTGTTGATCCTCGTCGCTCACCAGGGATGTCTTCCGGAGCAGATGGGGGGCGGTCGCGACGGCTCGCTGCCAGGTATCCAGGTTGAGATCGCTGGCGTTTTCGGCATGGGTGACAAACAGGTCGATCAACGCCTTCACCGCCGATTCATCGGCCGGCTTGGCGCTGTAGGACACAACGATCTCCCGGACCGCCTCCCGGACCGGGTCGACGAGAAGCCCTTCCTTGGTCGGCGCATGCCGGAAATAGGTGCTGATCGAGATTCCGGCGGCGGCCGCGATGTCCTCGGTCGTCACGACGTCGAACCCACGCTCGGCGAACAAGTCGTGCGCGGTGTGCCGAATTTGCGAGAGCAGCTCTGCGCGGCGTCGGTCCCGTAGCGAATCGGTGTTTGCTGTGGACATGCGATCACCTTCGCGATTCGGGCATTTCCAACACGATCGTGCGATCCAACGCTGGAGTCAAGTGACTGACACTACACTATTGAAAGTGCCTATCAACTAGGCTAGCGTGTTACCGCGAACCCGACTGAGCTGCAGAGTTGCGGGACCGCGGGCACCCCTACCACAGCAGGGCTCGCTTGACGCCGCTCGATCCCTTCTGCTCGGCACTCGCAACGCAACTGGTGGAAAGAGCGCAAATGAATGCGGATTTGTACCCGCGATGACAATGCTGTGGGTTTGCTCAGAGTCTTGCCGGGCACGTTGAGATGACTCTCCAACACGATCCCCCGGTGCGCGACGACGGCGTCGGCGCCATCAAAGAGTGGGGAGTCGGGTACGTCGACCGCCACCCGGTGGCGTCGCTGCGGACGGTCGGAGAACAGTTCGTCCTCGGTGTGCGGACAATCCAATACTTCTTCATCGATCTGTTCACCGGCCGCTTCCAGTGGCAGGAATTCGTCCGGCAGGGCGCATTCATGGCCGGCACCGCCGTGCTGCCGACCGTCCTGGTGTCGCTGCCGATCAGCGTCACCCTGTCCATTCAGTTCGCGCTGCTCGCGGGTCAAGTGGGCGCCACCTCGCTGGCCGGGGCGGCCAGCGGCCTCGCGGTCATCCGGCAGGGCGCTTCCCTGGTGGCCGCCGTGCTGATGGCGGCGGCCGTCGGCTCTGCCATCACCGCCGACCTGGGTTCTCGAACCATGCGCGAAGAGACCGACGCGATGGAGGTGATGGGGGTCTCGGTGATCCGGCGCCTGGTGGTACCGCGACTTGCCGCCGCGATCATGATCGGTGTCGCGCTGACCGGCGTGGTGTGCTTCGTCGGGTTCTTCGCCAGCTACATGTTCAACGTGTACTTCCAGGACGGCGCCCCGGGCAGCTTCGTGTCGACCTTCGCCTCCTTCGCCACCACCGGCGACATGATCCTCGCGCTGCTCAAAGCAGTCATCTTCGGCGCCATCGTCGCCATCGTGTCGAGCCAGAAAGGGCTGTCCACCAAGGGCGGACCAACCGGTGTGGCCAACTCGGTCAATGCCGCGGTGGTCGAATCGATCCTGCTGCTGATGATCGTCAACGTCGCAATCAGCCAGCTCTACATCATGTTGTCGCCCAGGACGGGGCTGTGACATGACCGCCTCTCCGTACCTGCCGCTGGCGCCGATCAGCACCCGGCTACTTCGCGCCTACCGCAGGACGACGAAACCGATCAGCCGGCTGGGCCACATGCTCGTCTTCTTCTTCCGCGCCCTGGCCGCCATCCCGCTCACCCTGCGCCACTACAACGGCGAGTTCCTGCGCTTGCTGTCCAACATCACCTGGGGCAACGGCTCGATCGTGGTGGGCGGCGGGACCGCCGGTGTCGCAGTCGTTTTGGGCGTCACGGTGGGTGCGCTGGTGGGCATCGAGGGGTACAACTTTCTCGACCTGCTCGGGCTGGGACCCGCAACCGGGTTCGTGTCGTCACTGGTCAACACCCGGGAGCTGGCACCGCTGATGGCCGCGATGGCGTTCGCGATGCAAGGCGGTTGCCGGTTCACCGCGCAGCTGGGATCGATGCGCATCGCCGAAGAGATCGACGCGATGGAATCGATTGCGATACGGCCCATTCCGTATCTGGTGACGACCCGGTTGATCGCCTCGGTGATCGCGATGGTCCCGCTTTACGCCGCGTGTCTGGCCATCGGCTATCTCACCACTCAGGTGGTGGTGCAGATCAGCAGCGGCGGCTCCACCGGGTCCTATCTGCACTACTTCTCGCTGATGCTGGCCGGCCAGGACATCTTGTACTCGCTGTTCAAGGCGATCATCTTCGTCTGGATTTCCGCGACCATCCAGTGTTACTACGGTTTCTACGCCAGCGGCGGCCCCGAGGGCGTCGGTGTCGCGGCGGGCCACGGTATGCGGGCCAGCATCACCGTGATGATCATGGTCAACATGCTCCTCACGATGGCGCTGTGGGGAGTCGACTCCGGCGCAAGGTTCGGTGGCTAGGTTGAAGAACCAGCCCAATTCCTTTGACGTCGACGGACGTGGCCCGACTGATCGGCAGCTGCTCGGCTGCGGGGTGGCCGTGGTTCTGGTGGCAGCCCTGCTCACCACGGGACTGTTGTTCAAGTCCACCGGCCGCCTCGATGACTACATCCGGGTGATCGCCGATCTGGTCAACGTGGGCGACGGTCTGCCGCAGAAGTCGGACGTCAAATATCACGGCGTGCTCGTCGGCATGGTCGACGACGTGGTGCCGGCCGCGCACGGTAAGCCGAACTTCGTCCAGATCAACCTGAAACCCGAATACGCCAAGTCGATTCCGGCCGCGGTGACCGCTCGCGTGGTTCCCAGCAACGTCTTTGCGGTGTCCTCCGTCCAATTGGTCGGAACCGGCCCGGGAGCCATTATCCGGCCGGGCGCGCACATTCCGGAAGACAAGAACCTGCCGACGGTGTTGTTCCAGACCACCGTCAGCAAGTTGCGCGACCTGCTGGCCGCGGCTGGGCGCGGCCGCGACGACAGATCTGTGGGCATCCTCGCGGCGCTGGGGGCCGCGACCGATAACCGCAGAGTCGCCCTGCTCAACAGCGGAACACAGTTGAATCGCGCTCTCGACCAACTCAATTCGATCGTCAGCACCGACGCCGGCCCCTCGACGGTGTCGGCGCTTCTGGACGCGGCGCGGGGACTTGGGGAAACCGCCCCCGACCTGCTCGACGCGCTGCACGAGGCTGTCGAACCGATGCGGACCTTCGCCGAAACACGCGCGCAATTGACCAATTTGCTCACCGGCGCCGACTCCACGATGGGCACCGTGCACCAGTCCTTCGACCATCACATGGACCAGCTCATCAGGATTTCTTCCGACCTGACGCCGGTGCTGGGCATCCTGGCGCTGAAGTCGGACAACTTCGTGCCCGCGGTGATCAAGCTGGACAACCTGGCCACAAAATTCCTGCAGGAAGTCTGGGACCCGGTGCTGGGCGTCGGCAACATGAGGGCCAGGCTGTCGTTCACCCAGACTTTCGCCTACACCCGTGCCGACTGTCCGCGCTACGGAGAACTGAAGGGACCCAGCTGTTTCACCGCGCCGTTGGTTCCCAACAAGCCTGATCTGCCCGAAGTGCTGCTCCCGCAGAACTACCATCCGCCCCAGAGTCTGGCGCCACCCCCCGGAACCGTCATCGGACCGGACGGCAACCTGGTGGCTGTGGGGCCGCCGTATATCAACCCGAATCCGAGCCTGGCCGACCCCAATCCCGCTCTGCCGCCTTTCATTTCCCCGTCACCACCGGTTCGCACCGATGCCAATCCGGACGATCCGGACCCGTCACCGCCGGCGCATGGCCCGGTTGCGCCGCCACCCCTGCTCGGGCCGCCGGCGCCGGGGTCGGTGACGCCGTCATCTTTCGGTGGCAACGTCGGGCCGGTCGGCAGTGACTACGAGCGAACGATGTTGGGCGTGATCACCGGTCGGCCCGCCACCGCCGCCACCGAACTGTTGTTGGGACCCGTTGCTCGCGGAACCACGGTGTCCGTGGTTCGTCAACCGCCGACCGGGGAGGCCAAGTGAAGTTTCGTGGCCCCCTGATCGGCCTCACCCTGTTCATGGTCGTCGCGCTGGCCCTCACCTGGATGGTGTATGTGAGCCTGCGCCGCGACGTCGGCGGCACGACGGCGCAGTATTCGGCGATGTTCACCGACGTGTACGGGCTTCGTGACGGTGACGACGTGCGGATGGCCGGGGTGCGGGTGGGCCGGGTCGAAAAGGTCGAGTTGAGCGGAAAACTCGCGAAGGTTTCCTTCGTGGTGCAAACCGATCAGCACCTGTTCGGCAACACCGTGGCCTCGGTGACGTACCAGAACATCGTCGGGCAGCGCTATCTCGGTCTGTCCCTGGGCACCGAGGGCAACAGCCGCGTACAACTCGCGCCGGGCAGCACCATCCCCCTCGAACGCACCGAACCGTCGTTCGACGTCACCGCGCTGCTCAACGGCTACGAGCCGTTCTTCAGTCTGCTGAACCCGCGCGACGCCGACAACCTCACCAAGGGCGTCCTGGAGTCGCTGCAGGGCGACACCTCCTCGATCGCCACCCTGATCAGTCAAACATCAACGCTCACCGAGACTTTCGCCGGGCGAGACCAGGCACTCGGTGACGTCATCACCAATCTCAACAAGGTGGTGGTCAACCTCGCCGCGCAGAATGCCAGCTTGGACGGTGTCCTCACCCAGACCCGCGACGTGGTGAACGCCCTCGACCGGCGACGCCCGGAGCTGGTGGCTTCGATGGGCTCCATGTCGCGCATGTTGCAGAACCTGTCCACGATCGCCGACGAGGACTACCCGGCGCTGCGCGAGTTCATCCACCGTCGGCCCGGTGCCACCCGACACATGCTCGACATCGAACCGCAACTGGCCTTCTTGGGTGACAACGTTCCGTTGTTGCTCAAAGGCCTGGTCCGCGTCGGCAACCAGGGCGCGTTCGGGAATGCCTACCTGTGCGACGTGAACGCGTTCGGTTTCTTCCCGGGCCTCAACGACGTCATGCCGATCATCGTCAACGCGGCAACGCCGGGAAACAAAGCCAAGCACACACCCAAGTGCCGGAACGTCGGCGATGAGTGACCCAACCGCGCGGCGGCGACTCGGTCCGCCCAGGAGGCGCCCACTGGAGACCTACAGCAAGACGTGGCTGGGGTCCATCGCTGTCGCGGTGGTCGCGGTGCTGATCGGCGCACTGCTACTGGTGCACGCGCTCGGCGCCGGCTACCGGCACTACACCGCGGAATTTCTGCAGGCGGCCTCGCTGCGGCCGGGAAACCCGATCACGGTGGCGGGCATACCGGTTGGCGAGGTCACCAGCATGAAGCTGGTCGGCGACCATGTCGAAGCGGGCTTGAAGATCAAAGACGATGTGGCGCTGGGCAAGGACTCGAAGGCTTCCATCCGGGTCACCACCATTCTGGGTTCGCGCTACCTTGCGCTGGAACCCAACGGCTCAGGTTCTCTGGCCCACAACACCTTCGATCTGGCGCACACCGACGTTCCCTACGATCTGCAGGCCGCACTGCACGACGCGACAACCACTTTCGAGCAGGTCGACTCGGATCGGTTCGCGCAGTCGTTGGCGGTGCTCGGCAAGCAACTCGAGGGACTGCCCCCGGTGGTACCACAGGCGATGGCCAACATCGATTCGCTCTCGACGATCATCGGCCAGCGGCGCGACCAACTCGGCCAACTACTCAGAAGCACCGAGCAGGTCACCAATACCTTGCGCCGGCAACAAGGCAGCCTCGGCACTGTGGTCAATCAAGCACAGGATCTGTTGGGGCAGTTCGTGGCCCGTCGCGCGGTCTTTCACGCCATGATGCGATCCCTGACCAATGTCGTCGACTTGATGAACCAGATAGTGGTCGGCGATCGGGCGGGGGTGGACACCCTGCTCAACGACACGCGTGACTTCACCGCGCTGGTCGCACAACATGACGACTTGCTGCGCAACATCTTGCAGGTCACCCCGATCTTCGTGCGCGAGGCTGCCAACCTCAGCGGTGATGCCAATGCCGTCAGCTTCAACGCGCCCAACGCCTTACTCATCGACTCGTGGATGTGCGCGATCAGCGGCCGCGCCCAGCAATTCGGGATGATCCCCTACTTCAAGGACTGCAAATGACCGGCCGGGTCATCGCTCTCGTTGCCGTCGTGACATCGGTGATCGCGGCCGTCGGCGTCGGATGGTGGTACCTCACCAAGCCGGAGCCGATCACGGTAACAGCTCAATTCGACAGCGCCACTGGACTATACGAGGGCAATGTGGTCGCCGTGCTGGGCATGCCGGTCGGTAAGGTCACCAAGATCGTCCCGAAGGGCGGCTACGTCGAAGTCCAGTTCACCGTCGACCGGAACGTCACTGTCCCGGCGGACGTCCAGGCGGTGACGGTGTCGACGTCCATCCTGACCGACCGGCAGATCGAGCTCACCCCGCCCTACCGCGGCGGTCCGGTGCTGGCCAACCACGACACCATCGGCTTGACCCGCACTAAGACGCCCGTCGAGTTCAGCCGCGTGCTCGCCGTCCTGAACAAGGTGACCAAGTCACTGGAAGGCGACGGCCACGGCGGCGGGCCGATCGCCGACGTGATCAACGGCGGCGCCGAAGTCGTCAACGGCAACGGCACCAAAATCAAAGGGGCACTCGAGGAGCTGTCCAAGGCTCTAAGGTTGAGCAGCGATGACGGCGCTCAGACCCGCGCCCAGATCACCACGATCGTCAAGAACCTGGCGTCGCTGTTCAACGCGGCCGCCACCAACGACGGCAAGCTGCGCGAATTCGCCTCGACCATCCATCAACTCAGCCAGATCCTGGCCGACGAGGACATCGGCGGGGGCAGCACCGGCCGGAAGCTCGACCAACTGATGCAGCGGGCCAACGACCTGCTGAACGCCCATCGCGCCACCCTCCGTCAAGCCCTGCTCAACGGCAACGTGCTGGCCAAAACGCTGGTCGACGAGCGGCGTGGCCTGGCCGAAACGCTGGATGTGGCTCCGTTGCTGGCCGACAACGCCTACAACATGATCGACCGCGAGAACGGGGCCGTGCGTGCGCATTTCCTGACCGACCGGATGATCTTCGACAGCCAGATGACCAAAGAGATTTGCAACCTGATGGGTCTGCGACAACTCGGCTGCAGCACCGGGACCATACAGGACTTCGGACCCGATTTCGGTCTGACCTATGTGCTCGACGGCCTGGCCGCGATGGGGCAGAAGTGACCGGCGCACGCGGGAAGACCGCCGCCGCGCTGGCCGCCGTGGCGATCGCCGCTTCCGGATGTGCCACCAACGGCCTTGCCAGCCTTCCGCTTCCGGCCCCGGGAATGGGGTCGGGCGGATACCTGCTCACCGCGGTGTTCTCCAATGCGCTGAACCTGCCGATGAACGCCAAGGTCAAACTCGCCGGCGCCGACGTGGGACAGGTCGAATCGATGGTCGCGCGCAACTACAGCGCGGTCACGACGCTGCGCATCCGTGAGGGTGTCCTGCTGCCGACGGGCAGCACCGCGGAGTTGCGCACCGCGACCCCACTCGGCGATGTATTCGTCTCCGTCCGGCCGCCGGCCGAGATCCGCCCGGCCACAGCGATGTTGAAGGACGGCGACACGATCGGCCTGGAGTCGACGGCGGCCGCGGCGACCGTCGAGTCGGTACTGAGTTCGGCGGCAATCCTGGTGAACGGCGGCGCGGTGCGCAACTTCACCAACATCATCAACGGATTCGGCAGAGCCACCGGCGATCAGGGACACGCGTTCGGGGACCTGATCCGCAAATCCAACCAGTTGCTCGGCACCATGGATTCACGCTCCGCGCAGATCTCCGACGCGTTGACCGAATTGTCCAGCCTCAGTGAGCAACTCGACGCCAAGAATCAGAAGCTGACCGAGCTGATGACGGCTGCCAACCCGGCGATGAACGCGTTGTCCGCCAACACCACGGAACTCTCCAACATGATGGTGCAACTCGGCGACACCAGCCGGCTGTTGTCCAGGTTCCCGTCTCTGGGGGGCACCGACACCAGCGGGCGCAGTGTGATCCGCGACCTGAACACGGTCGCCGGGGCCGCCAACGACGTTGCGGTAAGCCCCGACACCAGCCTGCTGGCGCTGAACCGGCTGCTGCCGGTATTGATCAAATCCACTGCCGGGAACTCGATTTCCGTTCACATCAGCCTCGACCAACTGGTCCTGGGGTCGATACCCGACATCGGATTCCCCGGCGATCGCGGACTGCACGGACCCAACAGGTTCACCTGGAATCAGTTCATCGGGACGCTGAAGTACACGTTGTGGCGGTTGCAGGAACGCGTTGTCGGGCGAGGACCCGACGCGCCCCAGCTGCCGGTGATACCGGACCCGAACATCCCGGCTGGAATCCTGCCCGCCCCGCCCGGTCCGCTCTCTCCGGGACCACCGCCGTGATCTCCTCGGCCTCGAGCACCGTGGTCCGCGCGGTACGGGCCGCACACCGCCGACAGGTTTGGTTGTCGGTGGCGGGTCTGGCGCTCATCCTGGTCGTCGCGACCACCTATCTGCTGATCGGCGCGCTGCGGGTGAAGCCTTTCGCGTCGTCCTACCGAATTACGTTGCAGCTGACCGAATCCGGTGGACTGCTGCCCAATCAGGACGTGTCGATGCGTGGGGTGCGGATCGGTCGGGTCGATTCCCTGCAACTCACCGACCGCGGCGTCAACGCCATCGCCAGCATCGACGGCACGGTGAAGGTGCCCGCGTCGGCCGTGGCGCACGTGTCGGCGCTGTCCCCCGCCGGAGAGCAATTCATCGACTTCCAAGCCGAATCCGACGCCGGCCCGTACCTGCACGACGGCAGCATGATCGGGCTCGACCACACGACCGTTCCGGTCAGCCTGGCGCAGTTGCTCGGCGACGCCGACGGCCTGCTGGCCCAGGCCGACCCGCACAAGATCGAACTGATCAAGCGCGAACTCAGCATGAGCAAGGAGGGCCCCGGCAAGCTGGCTGCCATCGTGGACGGCGGGACGTTCCTGCTGTCCACACTCGATTCGGTGCTGCCCGAAACGGTCAGCGTCCTCAAGAACAGCCGGGTGGTGCTGACGCTGGCAGCCGACAAGAACGCCGGATTGGCCGCAGCCACCGTCGACCTCAATCGGACGCTGGCAGGCGTGGCCAGAATGCAGGCGGGGTATCGGCGCCTGGTTGATCGGTCACCGCAGACGTTGGCGGCGATCGACAACTTGTTCACCGACAACTCCGAGACCATGGTGCAGTTGCTGGGTAGCCTGGCCACCGCCTCCCAACTGCTGTATCTGCGAGTGCCCGCACTCAATGCGCTGTTCCCCGACTACCGGGGGTCGGTGCTGGACGCGGTGGCGAGCGCCTTCCACGATCACGGCGTGTTCGCGACGGCCGAGCTGTACCCCCGTTACGCGTGCAATTACGGCACGCCGGCCTATCCGCCTTCTGCCGCAGACTATTACGAACCGTTCATGTACACCTACTGCCGGGACGACGATCCGGGCGTCGGGATCCGGGCCGCGAAGAACGCACCGCGTCCGGCCGGCGACGACACCGCCGGCCCGCCCCCGGGCGCGGATCTGGGCCGAAGGACCGACCCGACCCCGCGGGGCCGCTACACGATTCCCACCCCCTACGGTGGCCCGACCCTGCCGATCGAACCGCCGCACTAGGCCCGACACACACAACCCGAGGAGAACATCATGACCGCGACAACCGAGGAAGGCGTCGACCTCAAGAAACCTGTCGGCGCAACGGAAGAACTCGACGACGTCGAAGACACCCCCGACGCGGGTGAGGACCTCGCCGATCCGGACGCCCGGGACACCGACGAGACCGACGTCGAGGACGAGGACACCGACGCAGAAGACTCCGACGAAGACGACGGGCCGCTGCTGAAAGGGAAGGGCGAGAAGGCCAAACGCACCAAGCGACCATGGCGCGCCTACCTGCGTCGCAGCATCATGCCGCTGTTATTGGCTATCTCCCTTGCGGTTTCAGGCTTCCTGGGCTGGCAGCTCTGGCAACAACATCAGGTGCAGGTGGCCGCTCAGGAGGCCCGGGAAGCCGCGATCAAGTACGCCGGGGTACTGACCAGCATCGACTCCAACAACGTGGACGAAAACTTCCGGCAAGTGCTCGACGGCGCGACCGGTGAGTTCAAGGACATGTACACCCAGTCCAGCGTGCAGCTCCGACAGTTGCTGATCGACAACAAGGCCACTGCGCACGGTGTGGTGGTGGACTCCGCGATCGCCTCCCAATCGGCCGAGAGGGTTGTGGTGCTGGTCTTCATCGATCAAACCGTGGCCAACATGGCCGTGCCCGACCCGCGCATCGACCGGAGCCGGATCAAGATGACGATGGAAAAGGTGGACGGTCGCTGGCGGGCCGCCAAAGTCCAGTTGCTCTAACCGAATCGGAGCCACCTGTGTTCAGAAGGACAGTAGCGATATCGATACTGCTGGTGGCCATGTCCGCTGTCCCGCGCCCCGCGACCGCGGGGGCGTCGGCCGAGTCGTTCTGCGGCGAGCTCGGTGGCGGCTGGGACGGCCAGTACTGCCACACCGCGGTAACATCCGAACGAAACGCCGTGCGCGACATCAAAGTTGCGGTACCGGCCGAACTCGTCGACAACCCCACGACCGGCCCGGTGATCCGCGACTATTTACGCACCCTGGTCGCCAATTGGCGAAAAGCCAACACGCTGATGGCGGCGGACAGCTACGGCGAGGAGAACTACCAGGTCTTCCAACACAGCGACCTGCTCAGCGCGGTCTTCCACGAGGATTATCACGCCGACGGGCCCAAACCCAACAACGCCTACCGCACCTTCACCTTCGACATGGCGCGCGGCCAACGGGTGCAGTTGTCGGACCTGGCCGGCGGTTCACTGGGCGCGATTGCGGGTCCGGCCCAGCCGTTCATCGAAGCTGCGCTGAATCAGGCTGCGCCACCGCATGATCCGGGGACTTACCCGTTCACCGTCGACCGGTGGACGCCCGACAAGGTCTACTCCGGCGCCTACCGCGCGTGGGCGCTGACCCCCGACGAACTGATCCTGTACATGCCCGACTACCCGGTCGGGCACGACGAACCCGTGAATTACTCGCCGGGGATGCCGCAGTGGTTTATGGACGGCGGCACAGTCGAGGCGCACATCCCGCTGTCAGCACTGGGCGGCGTGCTGCACGTCTGAGTCGGGCCCGCGATCACCTAGCTGGCGTTGGCGTTGCCGGCCCGCCACTGCTCCCACGGAATGTTCCAGTCGCCGAGGCCGTCGGTACCGGGCAGGATGCTGCCGACGGTGTTGACGATCTCGACGATGTCGCCGCGCTTGCTGTGGTCGTAGAACCACACCGCGTTGCTCGGGCTCACGTTCAGACAACCGTGGCTGGTGTTCGAGTGACCCTGGGCGCCCACCGACCACGGCGCGGAGTGCACGAAGATTCCGCTGTAGGAAATCTGTGTGGCCCAGTCGACGTCGGTGCGATACCCGTTGGGCGAGTTGACCGGAACGCCGTACGTCGACGAATCCATGATGATGTGCTTGAACCGGGCGCCGACGGTGTAGATGCCGTTGTTCGTCGGCGTGCTGTCCTTGCCCATGGACGTAGGCATGGTCTTGACGACCTCACCATTGATCCGCACCGTGATGATCTTGGTGTTGTCGTCGACCGTGGCGATGAACTCGTCCCCGATGGTGAAGTGCATCTTGACGTTGTCCTCGCCGAACATGCCTTCGCCGAGGTCGACGCCGTAGGTGTTGACCGCCACGTCGACGGTGGTGCCGGGCTTCCAGTAATGCTCTGGACGCCAACGGACTTCGCGCCGGTTCAGCCAATAGAACGCACCCTCGACCGGCGGATTGGTGGTGATCTTGATGGCCTTTTCGGCGGCGGCACGGTCGGCGATGTTCTCGTCGAACCGGATGGCCACCGGCTGCCCGACGCCGACGGTCTCGCCGTCGCTCGGCACGACGTAGGGCATGGTCAGGTGCGCCGGTGAACTGGTCTGGAAGGTCATCTGCCGGTTCGCGGCGCCGCCGAGTCCCAGCGCCTTCGCGTTCAGTGTGTAGCGGCGGTTGTAACCGAGTTGTTCGGTGGACTGCCAGTGCAGCCCGTCGGGGCTGAGCTGACCGGCGATCTGCCGACCGCTGTCGTTGGACAGGGTCACCGACCCCAGCACGCCGTCGGCGACGCTCACCGTCACCGGCGCGTCCACGGTCACCCCGACGGCGCCGTCGGTGACCGAGGCGGTCAATTTCGGGACCAACAGGTCGGCAAACGGCGTGCCCTTGTTTTCGATGACCTTGGGGGCTGCCGGCGCCTTGCCGCCACTGCTACAGGCGACACCGAACACAGCAACTAGGACCATGGCCACAGCCAGCCACGATCGACGTCTGCGCAAAGGCGTCATCAAGTGACCTTCCCCATTTTGTTCACCTACAACGGTCACCGCTGACCAGGATTGTTTCTAGTATTGTAGTGCCTTCTCCCCACCCACCGAGTCAGTCCGGCCGATTGCGGCTTTCCGTGCTGCAGCTCACTGTGAGGGATTTCCCTCCGCGACGCAATGCCTGTTATTGTCGATAGCCGGTCTCTGGCCGTGCACGCGCCGTTAGCTCAGTTGGTAGAGCAGCTGACTCTTAATCAGCGGGTCCGGGGTTCGAAACCCTGACGGCGCACTTCAAGTCGTTTTGCCCTTCCCCTTCATCCGAGTGAAGGGGGAGGTGTATCCGACGGAGGCAGCAACGTGAGTTGCCGGATGCGCCTGGACCGGGCGCGAGCATCAGCGGCTCGTCCGCACGTGTCTCTTGCCTCCCGACAAAGGCGCTCGGAGGTGTCCTGATAAACCCCTTGCCGCAACTGGCGGTAAATCCGTTCGAGTTCGAGGTCGATGACTTGCCGGTCCGAGCTTTCACCGGGGACAACTGGCGGACTGGCGTCGTTGCGACTCATACGCACCGAATACCAGGGCCGGAGCACTTTAAACCGCCGAAAATTCGTTCGAAAGTTTCGGATTAACAGTTGCACATACAAAGTATTCGCCCTGCGGATTCGGTGCAGAGCCGGATCTCGGTGTATGCCGTAGGCAAACGGGTACCTCCCGCGGTATGGACAGCGCCACGCTGAGGCTGCCGGGCATCGTTCTCGGTGTCGGCTTGGGCGGGTTCGTCGACGGCATCCTGCTCCACCAACTGCTGCAGTGGCACCACATGCTCACCAGCGCTGACACCGCGCGCATCAACATCGCTTCCTATCCCGCCGACACCGTGCACGGCCTGAAGGTAAACACCTTGTGGGACGGCCTCTTTCACACCTTCACCTGGCTCGCAGTGCTCATCGGGCTGGCGCTGCTGTACTCACGGTTGACCCGAACCAGGCAGCGGGTGTGGACGGCTCGCCCCCTGTGGGGTTGGGTGCTGGTCGGCTGGGGGCTGTTCAACCTGGTCGAGGGGACGATAGACCATCAAATCCTGGCCATCCACCACGTCCGCAGCGGTGCCCATCAAGCGTTGTGGGACATCGGGTTTCTGGTGTTGGGTGCGCTGCTCGTGCTCGGCGGTTGGCTGCTCCAACGCAGCACTCCGACGGCCTCGGACACGACGTGACGCTCCTCGCCCACGGACCTGTCAGCCACGAAGGCGGCACCGCTCTAGCGGCTGGCATCGCCTTCGCGGTAGCCGTCGGCTATGTCGCGCTTGCACTGGCACGAAGCCGGGAGCCGCGCGGCCGGAACCCGTGGCGGACGTGCAGTTTTCTCCTCGGCACGGGCCTGCTGATTCTCGGCGTCGAGTCCGCGGCCACCACCGGATTCGGTCACCACATGCTCGGACACTTGCTGATCGGTATGTTCGCGCCGACGGCGCTGGTGCTGGCGGCACCCGTCACGCTCATCCTTCGATCGGTCACCCCGCGCTACGGCCGACTCCTCGTCCATGCGCTGCGCTCCGCACCCGCGCGGACCGTCTCCCACCCCGCTGTGGTGCTGACTGCAAACCTCGGCGGCCTCGTCCTGTTGTACTTCACTCCGCTGTTCACCGTGGCGAGCTCCAATACCCTTGTGCACCAGTTGGTTCACCTGCATTTCTTCCTCGGCGGGTATCTGTTCGCGTGGCTGATCGTCGGTCCCGATCCGGGGCCGGACCGCCCGTCGGTACGCAGTCGCATCGTCATCCTCGGGGTCGCGGTGGCAGGGCATTCGGTGATCTCCCAGCTGCTGTACGGCGGGTTCTTCGTTTCCGCGCCTATCCCGCCCGACGAGCTGCGCGACGCCGGGACGCTGATGTACTACTGGGGTGATATCGCCGAGATGCTGCTGGCGGTGGCGCTGCTGTCGTCGTGGCGAAGGGCCTCGGGGGTCCCCGGCGTCAAAGCCCAGCGGATGGGCTCTCCGGTCCGGTCACCATGGCGAACAGCCTGCTGCCCAACAGCCGAACCGCGCTCACGGCTGACGACACAATCACAGCTTTACGGTACGAGCCGTGCCGCAGATTACTCGAAGTCGACGTTGCGAAACTAACTACCGGCTATGCGAAGACAGCCGGCGCATGCCACGAACTAGGACTCGCAGGCGATACCGTCTCCGTCGCGGTCCAGCTTCGAACTGTACGCGGGGTCATCCTTCGTTATGTTGTACCGGCCGTCTTTGGCAGCGGCCTTGCAGTTGGCGTACGGCGGATCAGCCTGTGCGACAGGCGCAATGGTCACCCCGACGCTCAGTCCCGTAGCAATGGCGACCACTACGGCCGCGAGAATGCGTATCTTCATCTCGAAACACCCTCCCTGTGTCGGTTGGCGAGATTACGACACGCGGGGGCCGCCCGCGCCGAAATCGGCAAAAAACAGGGAATTTGCTGATGACCGCGTCAGACAGGCGCCACGATGCGCCGGGCCGCCTCGATCAAACCGGCACGCCGAGCGGCGACGACTTCGGGATCGTCGGACCGCGCGTCCGGGTGCGGCGACTGCGCCCACGCCAATCCCACGCCGAACAACAGCACGAGCAACTCCATCGGCTGCCAGGACGGGTCGACGTGGCCGGCCGCCTGCGCGGCCTCGATAGCGCGGATGTCGCGGGCGGGGACTGAATCCCATTCCTCGGCCGGGGGCGGGTTCAGAGCAAGTCCTTCCAACTGTGCCCAGGTGAGCATGCGCAGATGCTCGGGACGCCGCCGGGCGAGGTCGTAGATGTCCCCCACGAACTCCGGCACCGCGTCCGGGCGCAGGGCGACCGAGGCGAAGAACTCGGCCCCGTCAGCGGCGACCACGCTGCGAAACAGCGTCTCTTTGTCCTTGAAGTGGGCGTAGAGCCGTTCTTTGCTGGCCTCGGCGACGCGGGCGATGCGGTCGATGCGGGCGCCGGCCAGACCGTAGTTGGCGAACTCGGACCGCGCGGCGCTCAGGATCGAGTCGCGAAGCTCGTCGGTGGTCCGCACGGTCAGATCATACCCCATACGAACTAGTTCGTTTGTTATGCTGCCATGCATGGCCCCTCCTTTCCCTTCTCGGATCGACCAGCTCGCGAAGCAGCCGATCGACCTCGACGCCGTGATGACCCACCCGCCCCGCGTGCAGACGCTGCGCAACGCGCTCGACAAACTGCAAGACGGCATTGCCCCGTTGATCGACCTGTGGCGTCCTTTCGTGGACGGTTTGGACACCCTCCCCGCCGACGGCCGATTTCTGTTGGTAGGCAATCACACTCAGTTCATCGGCGGCGAAGTGCTGCTCATCCCGCACTTCGTGCGGCGGGCCGTCGGCACCCGGGTCCGCCCGCTGGCCGATCGACGCTTCGCTCAGCAGCCCGGTTTCGGCCACGACGTGATGACCGCCTACGGCGGGGTCATCGGTGCACCCGAGACGGCGCGGGAACTGATGCGCCACAACGAGACCGTCCTGGTCTTCCCGGGCGGCGGGCGCGAAATCGCAAAGTTCAAAGGCGAGGAATACCAGCTGAGCTGGCACGGTCGTTCCGGGTTCGCCCGGGTCGCCGTGGAGAACGACTATCCGATCGTCCCCGTCGGCTTGGTCGGGGGTGACGACGTCTACAAGAGCCTGATCACCCGCGACAGCACGCTCGGTCGACTCAGTAGCACCCTCAGCGCCCGGTTCGGCGGCGGAAGCGACATGGCCGTGCCGCTGATGCGAGGCATCGGGCCCACCTTCATTCCCCGCCCGCAGCGGATGTATCTGCGCTTCGGCGAACCGATCGTCACCACGAAACCCGAGGGCGAATCGCCGGAGAGCTGGGTGGCCACGGTCCGAGAGCAAACCAGGCACGCGTTGGAGAAAATCCTGGCCGACCTGCTGGCCATCCGCGCGGACGACCCGTTCCGCGAACTGAATCCGCTGGCGTGGTCGCGCGCGGCCTAGCCGTCCTAACCTGACCGCGATCCCGAAAGCAGCCGGCGCGCAACCAGATCCAGCACGTAACCGATCAATCCGATCACCACGATCACCGCGACCACCTGCCCGTACGCCAGCTGGTCGCGTGCGTTGAGGATCTGATAGCCCAAACCCGAACGCACCCCGAGCATCTCGGCGGGCACCAGCACCACCCAGGCGATGCCCAGTGCGACGCGCAGACCGGTCTGCAGGTGACCGCGGATCGCGGGCAGCACCACCACGGTGAGTTGTTCGACCCGGGTGGCCCCGAACGACTTTGCCACCTGTAGGTAACCGGGGTCGATGGCATGCACGCCGGCGGCGGTGTTGATCAGGATCGGCCACACCGACGCCGCGGCGATCAGAAAGATCACCGGTTCGTTGCCGATGCCGAAGAGTGCCACCGAGATCGGTGCCCACGACAGCGGCGAGATCATGCGCAGGAACTGCACCACCGGGCGGGTGGCCCGATCGGCGGTGTCATTCAACCCGATCAGCAACCCGGCGGGGATGCCGATGACCGCACCGACCAGCAGCCCAACCAGCAAGCGCCACAGGCTGACACCGGTGTCGGGCAGCAGGACTCCGCGGTGGTGCAGGTCGGCCAGCGACTTGACCACACGCAGCGGCGTCGTCTCCCGCAACAGTGACTGGGCCGGGGCCAGGACCCCGGTCGCCAACCACCACACCGCGACAGCCGTGCCGATGGCCAGCACCGGTGGCCACCAACGCTGAGCCAGCGCGCCGGCCGTGGAATCTTCGGGCTTAATGGTCGTGGTGTCCGAAGTCATCGCGGCTGTACCTGTTCCGTTCGGGTCAAATCAGTAGGGATACCGAAACTTTCGGGACCTCCGTGTGCGCTCAACGCGGAGCGTACGAAGGTGTCGTCCACCAGATCGGCGTGCACGGCCCCGGGATCCAGCCGCTCTAGAAACCGCCGGTCACCGTCCACGACGGTGTCGTGCATGGCCTCCACGAGGCGGCGAGTGAAGCTGGGAAACGGAAAAGGCTGATAGCCCAACCGCTGCGGCTGCCAGTCAGGATGAGCGATCCGATAATCCTGCGGGCGATAGCTGAGCGCGGTCTTGATCGCCGGGAGCGGCTGCGGCAGATACGCGCCCTTGGACAAGGCGGCGGCCGCCGCGGCTCGGTCGGCATTGATGTGTTGCTGCGCAACCACAATCGAGTCGACCAGCGACGCGGCTGCCTGCGGCCGGTGCTCGATCAGGTCCTCGTGGGCCAGCACCACGCAGCAGGCATGGTCACGCCACACGTCGCCGAGGAAGGTATGGATGCGACCGATCTTGCGCACCTGGGCCATAGCGTTGAACGGGTCGGCCACCACGTAGCCACTGATCGACCGGTTGGCCAAGGCCGGCACCATGTCCGACGGGCTCATCACGATCAGTTCAACGGTCCGCGCGCTGCGCGAGGCGCTGCGGCGCACCACCGGCACCAGGTCGTGGGCGCGCAGCAACTGCTGCAGGATGATGTTGTGGATTGACCACCAAAACGGTATCGCCACTTGCGTTCCCGCCAACTGGCCCAGGTCGGTGATGTCGGGCGCCACGGTGAGGGCCGAACCGTTGGTGTGGTTCCAGCTCAGTATCCGCACCGGACTGCGCAGCAGGAAGCGCAGCTGAATCGCGGTCGGCATCAGCATGTGCACCGCGTCGACCTGGCGAGTGACGAAGGCCTCGGCAAGCGATGCCCAGCTGCGGAACAGCACCGGCTTGGCCGCGCTCACCACACCCGGCTGATAGAGGCCGGCCGCGTGCGCGATCAGCAGCGGCGCCGCGTCGGTGATGGGCAGATATCCGATCCGTAGTTGCCCACTGGTGTTGGTGCGGTCGATGCTGGCGGCGTGCGCCAGATCAGCCACCCCTGCCACGCCTCCCACTGCGGCCAGGGCCGCCGCGCCGGTCAGCAGGGACCGCCGCGAGATCAGGCCGTCCGTCACCGCTCGACCAGGCGATAGTGGTCGAGGATCTCCTCGCGGAGCGGCTGGCTGCCGGGCTGCCATTCCCGCCGGATCCGCCCGTCGGGACCAAGCAGCACCACGCGGCTGGCCAGCAGCAGGGCCTCGTCGACGTCGTGGGTGACCAGGACGACGGTGACGCCGAGTTCAGCGGCGAGATTGCTCAGCCAGCGCTGCAGATCGGCGCGGATGGCGGGGTCGAGCGCGCTGAACGGTTCGTCCAGCAGCAGTAGCCGTGGCCGGGTAGCGACCGCGCGGATGATGGCGACGCGCTGCGCCTGCCCACCGGAAAGCTGGTCGGGGTAGCGGTCGGCGACCCGGTCCAGATCGAATCGGCGCAGCAGCTCTTGCGCGTAGTCCCGTTGGAACGTCGCTTTCTGCGCGGCGAACCGCCCGGCCAGCAGTACGTTCTCCCCGGCGGTCAGCCACGGTAGCAGCAGCGGCTGCTGGAACACCACGCCGCTGTGCGGTCGCGCCGAACCGCCGTCAGCCCATTGGACCGTTCCCGACGTGAGTTGCTCCAGGCCGGCGATCACCCGCAGCAGGGTGGATTTCCCACTGCCACTGCGTCCCAGGATGGCCAGGAAGTCGCCGTCGTCGATGGTCAGGTCGACGTCGGCCAGCGCGTGGCTGTCGGCGTCAAAGTGCTTGTGGCCACCGACTATTCGCACAGCGGCAGTTCCCACGTTCGTTCCTTTCGACGGTGGCGCCGTCCCGAGGGACACGGCACAGGCAGCACGCTGCCACTGGATCCTGCGACTTGTCCACGCGTTGCGGTGTGCGCGTAACCCGAAGCGACTCCCAGGCTCCGTCGCGGTTGTGCCGCCGCCGCACTCGGCGACACTTGTCGAACGGTGCGAACTGTGTTGACCTACAACATGTTTGGCTTGCTCCGGACCGCACGCTGACGCAATTGCCCGTACCGTCGGCCGCCTGGAGCCGCAAGATGGGATCGCGCTGATCGCAACGAAGCGTGAACCGACCCCGTCGAGTCCGACGCGGGTCTGTCGCGCCGCGCCGGCCGCAGGTACTTTTTCATCACACAGCATGCCGTCGAAGGAGCCGCAATGGGGTTCATCCAGCCGAACCTGCCCGTCGTCGACGTTCCGGAGTGGAGCCGGCGGACGCGATCGGAGCGGGTCGTGCCGATGATGCGGCACATCGCGGAGAACGGCTTCGGCACTCCGCTGGTGATGCACGTGATGTACGGAGTGAAGATCGTGCTGTACATCCTGGGCATCTGGGTGTTCGCCTGGACCACCGATGGCATCGGTGGCTTCACCGATCTCACCGCGTGGTGGACCGAGCCGATCGTGTTCCAGAAAGCCGTGCTGTTCACGATGCTCTTCGAAGTCGTCGGACTGGGTTGCTGTTTCGGCCCGCTGGCCGGGCGGTATTTCCCGCCGATCGGTTCGATCCTGTACTGGCTACGGCCCGGCACGATCCGGCTACCACCCTGGCCCGGCCGGGTTCCACTGACCAAGGGCCACAATCGAAGCCCGCTCGACGCGCTGCTTTACGGCGCGCTGATCACGTTGCTCCTCCTCGCACTGGTGTCCGACGGGGCCGGGCCTATTCCGGCGTTGGGCACGCAGATCGGCGTGCTGTCACCGTGGCAGACGGTCGCGATCCTGTCCGTGCTGGCTGCGCTCAGCGTGCGGGACAAAGTGATCTTCTTGGCCGCCCGCGCCGAGGTGTATGCACCACTGGCGCTGGCCTTTCTGTTCACCGGTGCCGACATCGTGGTCGCAGCCAAGCTGGTCTTCGTCGTGATCTGGATGGGTGCGGCGACGTCGAAGATCACCCGGCACTTTCCGTTCGTGATCTCGACGATGCTGGCCAACAACCCGTTCATCCCGTCTGGGATTCTCAAGACGTCGTTGTTCAAGCGCTACCCGGATGATCTGCGCCCGGGTGCGGTCTCGGGCTTCATCGCTCATTTCTCCACTGCCATCGAAGGACTGGTGCCGCTGGTGCTGTTCTTCTCGCACGGCGGGTGGCCGACGACCATCGCCGCGCTCGTGATGATCGTGTTCCACTTGAACATCCTGCTGGCGTTCCCGATGGGGGTGCCGTTGGAATGGAACGTCTTCATGATCGTCGGGGTGCTGTGGCTGTTCGTCGCGCACGCGCCGCTCGGGCTGTCCAGTGTCGGTAACCCGCTGCCGGTGGCCGCGTTGTTCGCCGTCATGGTCGCCACCGTCATCCTCGGAAACCTGTTCCCGCGCAAGATTTCTTTTCTGCCCGGGATGCGGTACTACGCCGGCAACTGGGACACCACGCTGTGGTGCGCGAAGCCGTCCGCCGACGAGAAGATCCGCCTCGGCGCCCGCGCGCTCGGGCCGATGCAGCACTTGCAGCTCGAGCGGCTGTACAAGAGCAAAGACGCCACCCTGGTCCCCCTGCACCTGGCATACGCGTTCCGTGGCATGAACACGCACGGGCGTGCGTTGTTCACGCTGGTGCACCGCGCGCTGGCCGGGTACGACGAGGACGACTACAACCTGTGCGAAGGCGAGACGCTGTGTGCGGTGGCGGTCGGCTGGAACTTCGGCGACGGGCACATGCACAACGAATGCCTCATCGAGGCGCTCCAGGAGCGTTGCGGATTCGAGCCCGGCGAGGTTCGGGTGGTGATCATCGACGCCCAGCCCATCCACATCCAGCGTCAGGAGTACCGCCTCGTTGACGCCGCGACGGGCGAATTCGAGCGCGGCTACATCGAGGTCGACGACATGGTCACCACCCAGCCGTGGGTCGATGATCTCCCGGTGCACGTCACCAGTGGCACGGGCCTGAAGGCATGACGACGGCTCTGGTCACCGGCGCCTCGACGGGTTTGGGCCGCGAATTCGCGGGTTTGTTCGCGGCTGACGGGATCGACGTGGTCGTGGTGTCCAGCGAGCGCAGCGCGGCACAACTGGCTGAATTGGCCGACGAACTGCGGTCCCGCCATGGTGTCCGCGTCGACGAGATATCGATGGACTTGTCCCGGGCGGGTGCCGGGGCAGAGCTCGTCGCGCGCGTCGACGAACTCGGTGTCGACGTCGAGTACCTGGTCAACAATGCCGGTGTCGGGATCTTGGGTCTGAAGATCCAGGAGTGCGATCCGGCGGCGATATCGAAGATGATTCGGCTGGACGTGGTGACGTTGACCGACCTGACCACGTTGTATGCCGCGCGGATGGTGAAAGCGGGGCGCGGAGCCATCCTCAACGTCAGCTCGATCGCCGCCTACGTCATTCCGCATGGGCTCGAGGCGGGCTATGCCGCCAGCAAGGCCTATGTGCGCAGCTTCTCCGAGGCGGTGGCTGCCGACCTGCACGGCACCGGCGTCACCTGCACGCACCTGGCGGCGGGTCCGACCCGCACCGAGTTCGGGCGCACCGCCGGTGTCGGGGACTGGTCGCGCCTGGATCGGTTCATCATGGACGCCGCGCCGACGGCCCGGGCCGGGTACGACGCGATGCGGGCCGGTCGGGTCATGGTGATGCCGGGAGTGGGCAACAAGATCATGCGCGCGGCCGCGCCGCTGTCGCCGTCACGTCGGCTGAAGGCGCGGATTTCGGGTTACTTCGTAGCGCGTCGGTGAAGTTCCGGCGTCGAGTGCGCGGCTGGCGTCCCACTTGGCGGGAGGCGCGCGGGGTCAGCGGTTCCTGATCTTGTGGATCACCACGATGACGGCGACGACACCTGCCCCGGTCAGCGACACCGTCACGATCGGCTTGTTCAGGAACTCAATCACCTTGGCCTTGACGTCGTCGGCCAGACGGCGGGGATTGGCACGCTCGGCAAGCGAGTCGACGGTCGCCGCGAGCTGCTCGCGGGCCACATCGATCTCCTGCTTGATGGTGTCGGGATCGCGGTCCGCCACGTGTCTGTCCTCCAAGTCAGGCTGGTGCACTGACGAACTACCCTAGAGCAGCTGAGGCAAACCCCGACGCACCGGTGAACCGAAAGGACTCCGCACGTGACTGAGACCGCCCGCCTGGCTCCCGGTGACAAAGCGCCCGCGTTCAGCCTGCCCGACGCTGACGGCAACAAGGTGTCCTTGGCGGACTTCAAGGGTCGTCGCGTCGTCGTGTACTTCTACCCGGCCGCGTCCACGCCCGGCTGCACCAAACAGGCCTGCGACTTCCGCGACAGTCTGTCTGAATTGGACGGGGCCGGGATCGACGTCGTCGGCATCTCCCCCGACAAACCGGAGAAGCTGGCGAAGTTCCGCGACGCCGAGAAGTTGACGTTCCCGTTGCTGTCCGACCCCGATCGCAAGGTGCTGACCGCCTACGGCGCGTTCGGTGAGAAGAAGATGTACGGCAAGACGGTCACCGGCGTGATCCGGTCCACCTTCGTCGTCGACGAGAAGGGCAAGATCGAGGTCGCGCAGTACAACGTGAAAGCGACCGGACACGTCGCGAAGCTACGGCGCGATCTGTCGGTTTAATACACTCGACCCCGTGGGGGAAATAGCCGGCTATCACAGCGTCGGACCGGAGCCGTGGCTCACGACGATCGGTGACATCTCAGTCTCCGAGCACTGGGTGTCGACGCCGAGTGGGCCGCACCCGATCCGCGGCTCGGTGTGGACAGTGACAGACATGTCGCGCTACGAGGAGAGCATCTCAACCGTTGGTGTCGTTCTCGCGGTGGTGTTCGTGTGGTTTTGCCTGCTGGGCTTGCTCTTTCTGCTGATGAAGGAACGCAGGCTCGGCGGATTCGTTCAGGTCACCGTGCAAGGCAACGGCTTCTACCACTCCACGTTGATTCCGGTGACGGGCCCGCACTCGGTGATGAACGCTCACCAGGCGGTGAACTACGCGCGATCGTTGGCCGCTGCCGCCTGAGTGTGCGCAAGATTCGCCAGCAACAGCGCCTCGGCGATCGCCGCACGCTCCAGCACCCCCAGGTGCAGGCTTTCGTTGATGCTGTGCGCCTGGGTGCCGGGATCCTCCACCCCGGTGACCAGGATCTTGGCCTGCGGGAACGCCTCGGCGAACTCGGCGATGAAGGGGATCGACCCGCCCATGCCCATGTCGACGGCGTCGACACCCCACGCTTGCCGGAATGCCGCTCGCGCGGCGTCGTAGACCGGACCGTCGGCGTCGATCGCGTAGGGCTGGCCGATCTCGCCGCGCACGACGTCGACCTGGGCACCCCACGGCGTGTGCGCGCGCAGGTGGGCTTCCACGGCGTCCAGGTGCTGCACCGCGTCGCCGCCGGGTGCCACCCGAATGCTGATCTTGGCGCGGGCCCGCGGAATCAGCGTATTCGACGCTGCCGCAACGGATGTGGTGTCGATGCCGATCACGGTGATCGCCGGCTTGGCCCACAGTCGTTGCGGCACCGAACCCGAACCGATCTCGCTCACCCCGTCCAGCAGACCGGAGTCCCTGCGTGCGCGTCCGGGCGGATAGTCCGGGTAATTCAACCCTTCGGTGTCCAGTTCATGCAGACCCTTTACCGCCACGTTGCCGTCGTCGTCGTGCAGGCTGGCCAGCAGTCGCACCAGTACGCTCAGCGCGTCGGGGATCACGCCGCCCCACAGCCCGGAGTGCAGCCCGTGATCCAACGTGGCGACCTCCACCACGCAGTCGGCCATGCCCCGCAGCGAAATCGTCAGCGCCGGCACCTCAGTGCTCCAGTTGTCCGAGTCGGCGATCACGATCACGTCGGCGGCCAGGGCGTCGCGGTGGGCGGCCAGCAACCTGCCCAGGGACGGAGATCCGGACTCCTCCTCGCCCTCCACGAAGACCGTCACACCCACCGGCGGCTGACCGCCGTGCGCCCGAAAGGCCGCCAAATGTGTTGCTATTCCGGCCTTGTCGTCGGCGGTGCCACGGCCGTACAGTCGCCCGTCCCGCTCGGTCGGCTCGAACGGCTGCGACAGCCATTGCCCGCGGTCGCCTTCGGGTTGCACGTCGTGATGGGCGTACAGCAGCACGGTCGGCGCCCCCGGCGGCGCCGGATGGTGCGCGATGACGGCTGGGGCGCCACCCTCGCTGACGATGCGCACATCGTCGAAACCGGCCTGCGACAACAGGTCTGCTGTTACCTGCGCGCTCCGGCGGACTTCGTCGCGGCGCGCCGGGTCGGCCCACACCGACTCGATCCGCACCAGATCCTCCAGGTCGCGCCGCACCGACGGCAGCACCTCACGCACCCGCTCCACCAGATCAGTCATGGTTCCGAGGCTAGCCACCGCCGTGAGTTGTGGGCCTTCTGATCACCGATAGACTCAGCTGCCATGGAGGCCGAAGGCATCGAGCCGCGTGTCGCCGCTCTGGAAGGCGAGGTGCGCGAGCTGAAACGCCGGGTCCAGGGATCCGAGCGGGACGCCGCGGCCGCTCGCATACTCGCCGGTGCCGCCGATCGCGACGTCAGCGAGTTTCGGGACGAAATCCGGGAGTTCCGGCATGCGGTGGCGGGCAGTTTCAACGCAATGCGGCAGGACTGCGTCGATCTCCGGCAGGAGTTCAACACGCTGCGCGACCACGTCGACCGCGGGTTCACCGAGATGCGCGGCAAGTTCGACGCCGCGGCCGCCGGCCAACAGCAGATCGTGGGACTACTTGACGTAATCGTCGCCGAGCGCCGACGCGAGCAGTGACTTACCCAGACTCACTCAGGTCAAGTCGGTGACCGCCCCCGGTCCCGACCCGACGGCTCCGCTCTGGCGGGCAGCTCAGCTGTTCCGGCTCCTGAGTTGCCTGTATGCGCTGGGCTTCCAGATCGCGGTCAACTCCGATCTGCGCCACCCGGGGTGGGGTTGGACCCTGTTCGCGGTGCTGATCGGCTGGAGTGTCGCCTGCGCGGTCGCCTACCTGCACGGGTTCGGCCGGCGCCCGGCGTGGGTGGTCGCCGAACTCGTCGTCGTCGTGCTGCTCATGCTGTCCACCGAGGTGGTAGCGACCGGGCAGTGGGCGCACGACAATCAGACGTGGCCGACGACGTTGTGGGCCAGCAACGCCACCATTTCCGCGGCGTTGCAGTTCGGTCCGAACGGGGGGATGTTGACCGGGGTTGCGGTGACCGCCACCAGTGAATTCGTCAAGGGCTATGTCAGCGTCAACCTGGGCCGCAACGCCACCGTCATTGTCGAGTTGGCGGTCGGTCTGGCCGTCGGACTGGCCGCCCGGACCGCGCGTCGCGCCCACGACGAATTACAGCGCGCGGCCCGCCTCTCGGCGGCGGTGGAAGAACGCGAACGGTTGTCCCGCCAAGTCCATGACGGTGTCATCCAGGTGCTCGCGCTGGTCGCCAAGCGCGGCCACGAAATCGGCGGCGCCGCATCCGAACTCGCAACACTGGCCGGCGAACAGGAACGCGCGCTGCGCAAATGGGTCACCTCGACCGACATGGAAAGCGACTCGGACACCGTAATCGACCTGCGCGGGCTGCTGCGCCGGCGGGAGTCCGACCGCGTGTCGGTGAGCCTCCCGGGAACTCCGGTACCGCTGGCGAACGTAGCGGCGCAGGAACTCGATGCCGCGGTGGGCAATGCCCTGGACAATGTGCGGCTGCATGCCGGTCCGCAGGCACGCGCCTTCGTTCTGCTCGAAGATCTGGGCGATTGGGTCGCAGTCAGCATCCGCGACGACGGGACAGGCATCCCGCCCGGCCGACTGGAGGAAGCGGTCGGCGAAGGACACGTCGGCATCGCGAAATCGATTGTAGGTCGGTTGAATTCGCTTGGCGGCAGTGCGGATCTGAGTACCGATGTCGGTGACGGCACCGAGTGGGAACTGAAGGTGCCGCGCGGAAAGGGACGGTATGGCTGAACAGAACGACCCTACGGTGATGGTGGTCGACGACCACCCCATCTGGCGCGACGCGGTCGCGCGCGACCTTGCCGACGACGGCTTCGATGTGGTCGCCACGGCCGAGGGTGTGGCCGCCGCGCGCCGTCGCGCAGCGGTGGTGAAGCCGGACGTGGTGGTGATGGATATGCGCCTGGCTGACGGCGACGGTGTACAGGCCACGATGGAGGTGCTCGAGGTGTCGCCGTCGACGCGGGTGCTGGTGCTGTCAGCCTCCGACGAACGCGACGACGTCCTGGAGGCCGTCAAAGCCGGCGCGACCGGTTACCTGGTCAAGAGCGCTTCCAAGGCCGAGCTGGCCGACGCCGTGCGCGCCACCGCGGCCGGACGGGCCGTGTTCACCCCGAGCCTGGCCGGCTTGGTATTGGGTGAGTATCGGCGCATCGCACAGAGCCCGGACTCCGGGCCCGCCACCCCCAGCCTCACCGACCGGGAGACCGAGGTGTTGCGCTATGTCGCAAAAGGGTTGTCGGCGAAGCAGATTGCCGAGAAGCTGACCTTGAGCCACCGCACCGTGGAGAACCATGTGCAGGCCACGTTCCGCAAGCTGCAGGTCGCCAACCGGGTGGAGCTGACGCGCTACGCCATCGAGCACGGTCTCGACCAGTGACAGGTTTTGGGTAGTCCTACTCATCCGAACACCCGAGGCGCCGCGGCAGGGTGGGTACCCATGACCCAATCGACTCAGGCTGTTATCAGCCGGCTTTCCCAGGAATTCGACGTCCTGTCGCGTCAGATGTCGCGAGTCTCCGGTGAGCTGGGCCAGCTCAATCGGCTGATCTCCGATCCCGCGGCCACACCCCCGCCGCCGCCGGCACCGGTATTCGTCCCGCCGCCAACGCCCGCCCAGGCCGTCCCCTACTGGCAGAACTACTGGCACGGTTGGGCACCAGCGGCAACCGCCCCGCGCCCCCCGCTACCACCGCGCCCATCCGCTCCCCCGCCCGCGCCCCCGCCGCCCGTCCCGTCGGACAACGCCGAATCCAATTGGATCGGCAAGCTGCTGGCCGTTGCCGGTGTGGCCGTCACGCTGATCGGCGTGGTCCTGCTGCTCGTCCTGGCGGCGCAGGCCGGCCTGCTGCGACCGGAAATCCGGGTCGCCGGCGGCTGCGCGTTGGCGACGGCACTCGTCGCTGTGGGCGCCCGGTTGCGTGGTCGTCCCGGCGGACGGGTCGGTGCGATCGCGTTGGCGGCCACCGGCATTGCCGCGGCCTACCTGGACGTGATCGCGGTCGTGACGATCTACAAATGGGTGCCCGCATCGATGGGGCTGGTGCTGGCCGCCGTCGTCGGCGGAGCGGGCCTGATCCTGGCCCGGCGGTGGAACTCCGAACATCTGGCGCTGCTCGTGCTGGTCCCGTTGATGGGCCTGGCGCCCGTGCTCACCCGCGGTGTCGACCTGCTTCTCGTCAGCTTCATGCTGGCACTGTCGGCCGCCGCGCTGCCGGTGCAGGTGGGCAAGGACTGGATCTGGATGCACGCTGCCCGGATGGCGGCGACGACGTTGCCGCTGTTGCTGGCGTTGGTAGCGGTCAGCAGGCACGACAACGCCTGGCTGGTCGGTGGCGCCTGCGGCGTCGCGGCCCTGCTCGCCATCGTCAGCGGCCTGGTCCTATTGCCCGGCACCACCCACGCGACGGCACTGGCGCTGGCGACCGCGGCGGGCACGCTGCCCGTACTGGCCAGCGCAGTCGGAGTCAATCACGTTCTGGCAGCTGTCCTTTCCGCGGCGCTGGCCGCCGGGATGCTCAGCGTCACCCTGCTCGGCAACCCGCCGCGTGTGGTCGGCCAGATTTGGTCGGCGTGGTCGGCGATCGCAGCGTTGATCGCTGTCACCGTCGCGTTCGACGGTTACGTGGCCGGCCCGTTGCTGCTTGCGCTGGCAGTCGCGGTCGGCATCGCCGGGCGCCGAGACGTCGTAGCACGCTGGGCTGCAGCGGGATTCGGCCTCATCGGTACCGGCCTGTTCTACAGTCACGCACCCCTGCGCGCGCTGGTGCGGGCCACCGCGATGCCGACTGCGGTGGCGGTGTCAACCCTGGCGGCCAGTCTGCTCGTCATCGCCGCGGCGGTCGTGTTGACCCGCGCCTTCCTAACTTCCGATGCCGCGGGTCTGCTCGTCGCGGGGGCGGGGTCGCTGATCGTCTATGCCGTCACCGCGTTCACGGTGACCGCCGGTGTGCTGATCGGCGGCACGGGCGGCGGCTTCCTCGCCGGACACATGGCGGCCACCATCTGCTGGATCGCCATGGCCGCAGCGCTTTTCGTCTACGCGCTGCGACGGGGACAGGACCACCGTCATGAGGCGGTCACCGCCGGACTGGCACTCACCGGGGCGGCCACCGCCAAGTTGTTCTTGTTCGACTTGGCCACGCTGGACGGCATATTCCGGGTGGCGGCGTTTATCGTCGTGGGCCTGGTGCTGCTGGGCATGGGTTCGGGTTACGCTCGCAGCCTCGCCTCGGCCCGCACTGAGATAGCCAGTTAACTGCCTTGCTCACCCAGATTGAGAATCTGCAGCCTGCGTGCGAGTGCAGCGCTGCAGATTTTCAATCTCGGGCGCTATCTAAGTGGCCGGGCTGAGCGTTCGCGCAGTGCGGTGAGCGTGCGGCGCTCCGCGACGTGCTCGGCCTCAGCGAGCGCCGCCGCCTCGTCCGCCGGATCGGCGCGCAGGAAGCTGCCACTACCGGGCCTGCCGCCAGCGCCCAGCTTGTTCATCTTCTTGGGCACCGGTGCCCGCTGATACTCGAGGGGCCTCGCGCCCAGTGGCTGATGCAGTTCGATGTAGGCGCCGTGCGGCAGCCGCTTGATGATGCCGGTCTCCACACCGTGTTCGAGCACCTCGCGGTCGCTGCGCTGCAACCCGACGCACCACCGGTAGGTGATGAAGTAGACCAACGGCGGCAGGATCACCATGCCGATCCGCCCGATCCAGGTGGTTGCGTTGAGCGAGATGTGGAACGTCAACGCGATGATGTCGTTCATCGCCGCCAGGGTCAGCACCAGGTAGAAGCTGATGGCCATCGCCCCAATCGCGGTGCGCACCGGCACATCTCGCGGCCGCTGCAGCAGATTATGGTGCGCAGTATCACCGGTGAAGCGCTTCTCGAGGAAGGGATAGCTGGTCAGCAGGACGAAGACCAACCCCATGATCAGCGCGACCCCGACGGTGGCCGGCACCGTGTAATGGCCGATGTAGATCTCCCAGGCCGGCCACAATCGCTGCAGGCCGTCCGGCCACATCATGTAGAAATCCGGCTGCGAACCGGCCGACACCTGAGAAGCCTTGTAGGGTCCCAGGTTCCAGATCGGATTGATCTGCAGCAGCCCGCCCATCAGGCCCAGCACGCCGACGATGCAGGTTAAGTAGGCGCCGGACTTGACCGCGAACGTCGGCATCACCCGCACGCCGACCACGTTGTGCTCGGTGCGCCGCGGTCCGGGGAACTGGGTGTGCTTCTGGAACCACACCAGCGCCACGTGCACCCCGATCAGCGCCAGGATGATCCCGGGCAGCAACAGCACGTGCAACGCGTACAACCGTGGGATCAGGATGGTGCCCGGGAAGTCACCGCCGAACAGTGCCCAGTGCAGCCACGTCCCAATCACCGGCAATCCCAACGTGATCGATGACAATGCAGCGCGCAGGCCGATGCCGGACAGCAGGTCGTCGGGCAGCGAATAGCCGAAGTATCCCTCGAACATGGCCAGGATCAGCAGCAGCGACCCGATCACCCAGTTGGCCTCGCGCGGTCGGCGGAACGCGCCGGTGAAGAACACCCGGGCCAGGTGCACCATGATCGACGCGGCGAAGAGCAGCGCGGCCCAGTGATGGACCTGACGCACGAACAGCCCGCCGCGCACTTCGAACGAGATGTTCAGCGTCGACTCGTAGGCTCGGGACATTTCCACGCCCCGCAGCGGCTGGTACACGCCGTCGTAGGTGACTTCGGTCATCGACGGGTCGAAGAACAGCGTCAGATAGATGCCCGTGATCAACAGGACGATGAAGCTGTACAAGGCGATTTCACCCAGCAGGAACGACCAGTGCGTGGGAAACACCTTGTTGAGCTGACGGCGCAGTGCGGCAGACGGGTGATACCGGGTGTCGATTTCTTCGAGGTCCACGGCGACCATCCCCTCATTACTACAATGTGTAGTACCACAAACTGTAGTACTTGAGGCCGCGGGAGTAAATAGGTGCGCGAGCAGACGCAGAATCGCACGAATTGCGCTCGCTCAGCGCGATTCTGTGTCTGCTCGCGAGAGGTAGCTAGGGACTGGTCTCCAGGATGGCGACGGCGGCCGCGGTGTCGGCCTCATGGGTGAGCGACACGTGGATCGTCACGTCGGCCAGATGCTTGGCGATCTCCCCGCTCAGCCGCACCCGCGGCCGACCCCACATGTCGGTGACCACCTCGATGTCACGGTGGATGTCCTCGGGCAACACCGGCCGCTGCGCGAACCGCGAACCCGACCACGCCTTGATCACGGCTTCCTTGGCCGCCCAGCGCGCGGCCAGGTGACGCGCCGCCGACGAGCTCTTGTCGGACGCGTCGCGGCGCTCACCCGGCGTGAAGGTCTCGGCGAACACCGTTCCCGGTTGGTCGACCTGCTCGGCGAAATCGGGAATGGACACAAGGTCGATCCCGATTCCGACGATGCCCATGGGTGGTGAGGTTAACTGATGTGCCGGCTTATTCCGCAGACACCTGGTAGGCCCCGCCCTCACCCAACCGGGCGGCCGCGCTCAGCAACATCGACGCCTCCTGCGGCTTCTCCGGGCCGCCGTGATCGAAGCGCCGGTCCGGCGGCCGCTGGTACATCGGCTCACCCCCGGCGATCGCCGAGGCCAGCCGGCGCCGACCGGCCAACAGGCGACTGTCCGCACGCTTCTGGTAATCCGCGCGCTCCGCGGGCTCCAACGAGGCGATGAACGCCTGCGGGTGCACCAGTGCCACCAGACCCGACACGTGGCCGAACCCGAGGCTGGTCAGCAGTCCTGCCTTGAGCGGGAATCTGTCCCCGAGGCGCAGCGTGTCGCGCAACCAGACGAAGTGCGCCGAGCCGGCCAGTTCGTCGTCGACGCAATCCAGGCTGCGGTTGGGTGGAATGACCCCGTCGCGCAGCATCTGGCACAGCCCCATCGTCTGGAACACCGCCGCGCCGCCCTTGGCGTGACCGGTCAGGCTCTTCTGCGACACCACGAACAACGGCGCACCTTCGGAGCGGCCCAACGAGTCGGCGAGCCGCTCGTGCAGTTCGGTCTCGTTGGGGTCATTGGCCAGCGTCGACGTGTCGTGCTTGGAAACCACCGCGATGTCATCGGCGGTCACGCCGAGCTTGGCCAGCGACCGCGCCAACTGCGAGTCCTTGCCACCGCGGCCCGCACCCAACGCGCCCAGGCCCGGGGCCGGGATCGAGGTGTGCACACCGTCCGCAAACGACTGCGCGTAGGCCACCACCGCGAGCACCGGCAGTCCCATCCGCTGGGCCAGGTCGCCGCGCGCGAGCAGGATGGTGCCGCCGCCCTGCGCCTCGACGAAGCCCAGCCGGCGCCGGTCGTTGGGCCGGGAGAACTTCGAGTCGTCGATGCCGCGGCCACGCATCATCGAGGTGTCGGCGGTGGCGGCCATGTCGCCGAAGCCGATGATGGCTTCCAGCGTCAGGTCGTCCACCCCGCCCGCGACCACGAGTTCGGCCTTGCCCAGCCGGATCTTGTCCACACCCTCCTCGACCGACACCGCTGCCGTCGCACACGCCGCGACCGGGTGGATCATCGAGCCGTAACTACCGACGTAGGACTGAATCACATGCGCGGCAACGACATTCGGCAGCACTTCCTGCAGGATGTCATTCGGCTTGTTACGGCCGAGCAGGTTGCCGTGATACATGGTCTGCATCGAAGTCATGCCACCCATGCCGGTGCCCTGGGTGCTGGCCACCAGGCTCGGGTGCACGTAGCGCATCACCTCGGCCGGGCTGAAGCCGGCGGACAGGAACGCGTCGACGGTGGTGACGATGTTCCACAGCGCCACCCGGTCGATCGACGTGGCCATGTCCGGGCTGATGCCCCAGACGGTCGGGTCGAATCCGGTGGGTATCTGCGCGCCGACGACGCGGGACAGCTTGGTCTTACGCGGCACCCGGATCTCGGTGCCGGCCCGGCGGGTGACCTGCCAGTCGCTGGAGTCGGGTGCCGGCTTGATCACCGTGTGCTCGGGGTCGAACTCGGCGAAGGACCGCGCCTCGGCTTCCGAGGACACGACGAAGCTGAAGTCCTTGTCCAGGAACACCGAGACCAGCAACGGCGACGCGTGGTCGGGGTCGATCGCGCCGTCGTCGACGAACTCGCGGATGCCGCAGCGCTCGACGACGGTGTCGTGGTAGCGCTCGACCAATTCGGACTCGTCGACCAGATCGCCGGATTGTGTGTCGTACCAACCCGGTTGGGGGTCGTCCTCCCAGCGGATCAGCCCGGTGGTCCAGGCCAGTTCCAGCACGCCGGCCGCGGACAGTTCGTTCTCGACCTCCATCTCGAAACGGGTGCGTGACGAGCCGTAGGGACCGAGTTCCGCACCGCCGACGATCACCACCAGGTCGGCGGGGTCGACGGCGAGGTCGTCCCACTGCGGGGGCGGCACCGGGGTGTAGCCGCGCGGCGGCGACGGCAGGGCCGCGATGGTGCCTTCGGCCGGAGCGTCATCAGTGGAGGTCGCCTCGGCGGACATCTCCTCACGCGCCTTGGCGGCCAGCTCTGCCATGTCCAGCTCGACTCCAGCCAGCCCACCGGTGAAGTCGGCCTTGATCGGCGCACTCGACGCGGCGACCTTGGATTCCACGTCGCACAGTCCGAGCAGCATCGCCGCCATCTCGTCGGTGGAATACGTTGTGACGCCAGCCTCTTCGACGGCGGTGACGATGGCGTCGTTGTGACCCATCAGTCCGGTACCGCGGGTCCAGCCGATCAGCGCGTGCGCCAGGCTGACCCGTTCGGCCCACGAGGTCTCGGCGTGCCAGCGAGTCACCACCGCATCCAGCGCCGACTTGGCTTCACCGTAAGCTCCGTCGCCACCGAACATTCCACGGTTGGGCGACCCGGGAAGCACCACGTGCAAACGTGAAGCGATGTCGCGTTCGGCGCCGATCTTCGACAGTCCGCTGATCAGCCGTTGCGCGGCCCACAGCAGCACCTTCATCTCCATCTCGGCGCGGGCACCGACCTCGGACAGATCCCCGACGACGCGCGGTGCGGCGAACGGGAACAACAACGTCGGGGTTTGTGCATCCTTGATGTGGATCGATTGCGGCCCAAGACTTTCGACCTGCTCCGTGCCGACCCACTCGACCAGGGCGTCGATGTCGGAGTAGGACGCCATGTTGGCCGGCACCACCCACAGCGCCGCACCGTAGCGGGCATGGTCGCGGTAGAGGTTGCGGTAGAACGCCAGTCGCTCGTCGTTCAACTTCGAGGTGGTGGCGACCACGGTGGCACCGCCGTCGAGTAACCGCGCGGCCACCGATGCAGCGATCGAACCCTTGGAAGCGCCTGTCACGACGGCGATTTCGCCGCTGTACGGCCCGGCGTCGGGGTTCTCGGCACCGGCGGCGATCCGTCCGTACAGCGAGGCGTGCACCTGCCGGCCCGCGGCCAGGGACTTACCCTGCCACCAGGTGGCCTGGGTCGCCACGACGTGTCCGGCACCTTCGAACCGCTCGGACAGACGCACCCAGTCGGCGTCGATGTCACCCTCGTCGGTGAGCCACAGCTTGACCAAATCCTCACGGGCACTGGCCCAGCGGTCGTCGAAGACGATCGCCTTCTTCGCGTCGAACACCGGTGCCACCAAACGTGGCCAATCCGCGCCCAATTCGGCGGTCACCAAGTCGATGAGCTCGGCGTCGGTGGCCGTCGGTGCTGTGCTCACCGGGTCGTCCAGGCCGAGCTGACCCAGCACCAATCGGGCGGCCGAAGCCAGCACGCCGTCACGGCCGGTGATCTGGTCGGCGAATTCGTTCAGCGCGGCCGAGTCGACCGTTGCACCGCCGCCACCGCCTGCCGAGGGCAGCGAAACCGACACGCCACGGCGCCCGGCGACGGCGGCCACCGCCGCATCGATGACCTTGTCCACCGCGGCCGCGTCGGCCAGCGCACCCTCGTGCAGGTGCCCCATCGCCCCGCCGCGCACGCTGGTCCCCTCGCGGGTACCGAGGGCGACCTCGACGGTGACGTGCTTGGCCCAACCCTCGCCCAATTCCCAGGTCTTGGTGACTCGTTCGGTGATCGCACCGGGCCGCTTGCCCGAGGGTCCGAACGCCGTACGCAGTTGGTCGTTGATCGCGTCGGAAAGCACTGGGCCGTATGGCTTGTAGGTGCGGGCCAGCTTGGTGACCTGCGCGCGCAGCCCGGCCAGGTCGGCCTCCGCGGCCCCGTCGATGGCGCCCAGGTTCAGCTCGGAGCCCAGGTCCACCAGCAGCTGGTTGCGCCGTGACGACGCACCGTCGGTGATCGATTCGATGGAGTCCAACGGCTCGATCTGGTCGATGCGCATCTTGGCCGAGATCGCGATCAGCGCGACGGTGGCGTCTGCGGCGTCGAAACCGATGTCCTCGGGGCGTGGGCCCCCGGACGGAGCGGCGGCGGGCGCCGGTGCCGGCGCGGCCTCGACGGGAGCGGCCGCCTCGGGCTCGGGAGCCGACTCGCTCACCGGCTCGTCGTCCGGCTCGGGGTCGGTGTCGGTGGCAAACAGCACCGCAGCGTCACGCTCGGCGTTGAGCACTTCGATTGTGCTGTGGGCGTATTCGGGCAGCTTCAAGGTGTTGGTGGCCAGTCCCGCCACCGTCGGCGCGGTCTTCACACCGATCTCGACGAAGCGCTCCACACCCAGGCCGCCGGCGGCTTCCTCGGTGAACAGCAGATCCTGCGTCTCGATCCAGCGCACCGGACTGGCGAACTGCCAGGCCAGCAACTCGATCAGGACGACGCGCGCCAGATCGCGCGGTCGCTCACGCCAGGCGTCGTAGTTCTCCAGGATCTCGTCGAGCGGTTCGGCGGGGACCAGATCCCGGATCTCCTGGATGAAGTCGCGGTCCAGTGTGAACGGCCGCGGCACCAGGTTGGGGATGTAACGCCCGATGATCACCTCGGGATCCTTGTCGCGCGGCATCAACCGCTCCAGTGACCGCCGGAATTCGTCCACACCGACGCGCAGCACCCGGGAGTGGAACGGCACGTCGACACCCGGAACCAGAATGAAAGAGCGCTTGCCGCCGGTGATTTCGCGTCGCCGCTCTACTTCAGCCTCCAGCTCCTTCAATCCGCGCACCGTGCCGGCGATCGCGTACTGCGAGCCGCGCAGGTTGAAGTTGACGATCTCAAGAAATTCGCCAGTACGAGCCGCGATGTCGGCGACGAACTGCGTGACTTCGTCGTCCGGCAGGTCGATCTGGGACGGCCGGATGGCGGCCAGCCGGTAGTTGGACCGGCCCAACTCGTCGCGGGGCACGATGTCGTGCATCTTCGAACCGCGGTGGAACACCGCCTCCAGCAACGCATCCAGTTCGAAAACGCCGCTGACACAGGCCAGCGCGGTGTACTCCCCGACCGAGTGGCCGCAGGTGATCGCACCGTCGACGAACGCACCTTGCTCACGCATCTCGGCGACCTGCGCGGCGGCCACCGTCGCCATCGCCACCTGGGTGAACTGCGTCAGGAACAGCACGCCGTCGGGGTGGTGGTAGTGCACGCCGCTGGCGATGATGCTGGTGGGGTTGTCCCGCACCACGTGCAGCACCGAGAAGCCCAACGTGTCGCGGGTGAACTTGTCCGCCTCGTCCCACACCTTGCGGGCCGTCTTGGAGCGCGCCCGTACGTCCATGCCCATGCCTTTGTGCTGGATGCCCTGGCCGGGGAACGCATAGACCGTCTTGGGCGAGGCCAGCCGGGCACTGGCCGACATGACCAGCTCCGAGCCGACCTTGGCGGTGACCTCCAGAACCTCTGCGCCCAAGTCGATTCCGACCCGCTCGACGCGGAAGTCCACCTCGTCACCGGGCAGCACCATGCCCAGGAACCGAGCGGTCCAGCCGACCAGCCGCGCCGGCGGGCGCGCCTGCCCGTCGGTCGCGGTCACCGCGTGCTGCGCGGCGGCCGACAGCCACATGCCGTGCACGATCGGCGAACCCAGCCCGGCGAGCAGCGCCGCGGGCTTGTCGGTGTGGATCGGGTTGTGGTCCCCGGACACCACGGCGAACGGGCGCATGTCGACCGGGGCGCCGACGGTGACGTCGCGGCGGCGCCGGCGCGGGGTGTCGGTGGCGTTCTCCGAGACCGCGCCACCGGCCCGGGCCGGGTCGGCGAGTTCGGCGGTACCGGTGCGGCCCAGGATCGCGAAGCGCTCCTCGAGCGCGGCGATGATCGCGCCGTCGCTCCCGGTCACGGTGACCGACACCGGCACCACACGGCCCATGTCGGTGTCGGTGGCCTCGGCAGCCGTTGCGACGACGGTCAATTCGGCGTCGACAGTGGGCAACTGGGCGGACAGCCGAACGGCGTGGTCCAAGTGCACCAGGCTGAGTAGGCCCTCCACCACCGGCACCCCGGTCTCGGTCAGCGCGGCACCGATCGCGGCGAAGACCGCCGGCCAGCAGTGACCGACGAGCGCGTCGGGCACGGTGGTCAGGCTGGGCGCCAACGGCTCACCGAAGGTGGCCGTGACGCCGGTGTGGTCGGCGACCCGTTCGGGGTCCCAGGCCACGGTGAGCGTGGCCGAACCGTCCTGCACTGCCGGCAGCGACGCGGGGCCGTCGACGCCGGCCGCGATGGCCAGCACACAACGCATGGCCGCGCTGGCGTCCTCGGTGGACACCACCGGGATGCCGCCGTCAACGGTGTTGGGCGGCAACGTGAACGGGATTTCGATCCAGGTGCCGGATACCGGCACACTGAGCACGACCCCGTCGCCCTCGGACTTCACCGCGAGCCTGGCTCCGGTGGATGTGTGTGTGGCGGTGCGGTTTTCGTGCACCTGCCAGTCGCCGGGCGCGGCGATCCGGTGCACCGGGTTGGTGGTGGTGCGGCCGGCCCACACCACGTCGGGTGCGTCGAGCACGGCGGCCAGCGGTCCGCGGACATCGGGGCGGCCCAGCCGTCGCGAGGTCACGTCGGTGGGCTCCATGCCGGTGGCCAGCACGTCGTCGATCGCGGCCTGCTCGAAACGGTCCAGCAGCTCACCGACGGGTTCGTCGACCCGGGTGATGCCCGACACCGCGGCGGGGCCGGGGATGATGCACACCTGGTCGGCGTCGTAGCGCGCGTCGTGCGCCTGCCACAGGGAGTCACTGCGCCACCAGCGCCGCACGTCCTTGTCGATGACCGGGACGAAGTTGACCGGCTTGCCCAGCGTCTTGCACAAGGTGACGAAGAACGGCACGTCGGCGGGATGCAGCTGGACCGTCTCGGCGTCCGGGTAGTGCGCAACCAGCGCGGTGATGGCCTGCTCGGGGTTCTCCAGCACCGCGGTGTCGGAGAAGAGCGTCTCGATCGGGCCGGATTCCTTGGCGTGCAACCGCGCTTCGGTGCGCTTGAGCATTTCCTCGAACCGGTCGCGCCAGGTGTCGGCCAGCCACGGGCTGCCGGGTGCGGCGGTGTCGGCGGTCGAATTGCCTTCTCCGATGGCAAGTTCCACGTAGCGGCGCAACCACTGCAGGTACGTCATGTCCGCGACGTCGCCGAAATACGGCTTGGCGGTCTTGGCCATCGCGGCGATGATCTCGTCGCGGCGTTCGGCGACCGCGTCCGCGTCACCGGCCACCTCGTCGAGCAGCTGCCCGCACCGGGATGCGCTGTTGTCGATCTCGTGGATGTCGGCGCCGAGCTGGCTGCGGCTGGAAGCCATGCCGCCCTGGGCTTTTCCGGCGCTGATCCACTGGTCGGTGCCCTGGATGTCGACGAGCATCTGCTTCACCGAGGGTGAGGTGGTGGACTCCAGCGTCGCCATCGCCGCGGTGCCGACCAGGATGCCGTCGATCGGCATCGACGGGAAGCCGTAGGCCTTCGCCCACCGACCGGACAGGTACTCCGCGGCCCGCTCCGGGGTGCCGATGCCGCCGCCGACGCAGACGGTGATGTTGGCGCGCGAACGCAGCTCCGAGTAGGTCGCCAGCAGCAGGTCGTCGAGGTCTTCCCACGAGTGGTGACCGCCGGCGCGGCCGCCCTCGACGTGCATGATCACCGGCTTGGTGGGCACCTCGGTGGCGATGCGGATCACCGAGCGGATCTGCTCGACGGTCCCGGGCTTGAACACCACGTGGCTGATGCCGATGTCGTTGAGTTCTCCGATCAGGTCGACGGCTTCCTCGAGTTCGGGGATACCGGCACTGACCACCACGCCGTCGATCGCCGCGCCGGACTGGCGGGCCTTCTGCACCAGTCGCTTGCCGCCCAACTGCAGCTTCCACAGGTAGGGATCTAGGAACAGCGCGTTGAACTGGTAGGTGCGGCCCGGCTCGAGCAACCCGGAGAGCTGCTGGACGCGGTCGGCGAAGATCTCCTCGGTGACCTGACCGCCCCCGGCCAACTCGGCCCAGTGCCCGGCGTTGGCCGCGGCGGCGACGATGTTGGCGTCGACGGTGGTCGGGGTCATGCCGGCCAGCAGGATCGGCGAGCGGCCGGTCAGCCGGGTGAACTTGGTCGACAGCTTGACGCGGCCGTCGGGAAGCCGCACCACGGTCGGCGCGTAGCTCGACCAGGCTCGGGCCACCTCCGGCGTGGCTCCGACAGTGAACAGGTTGCGCTGGCCGCCCCGGGTTGCCGCGGGCACGATGCCGATGCCCAGGCCGCGGATCACCGGGGCGGTCAGCCGGGTCAGGATGTCCCCCGGTCCCAGGTCGAGAATCCAGCGGGCTCCGGCGTCGTGCACCTGGGTGATCTCGTCGACCCAGTCCACCTTGCGGACCAGGATGGCTTCGGCCATCTCCCGGGCCAGCGCGACGTCCAGACCCACCTTCTCTGCCCAGCGACCGACGATCTCGATGCCGTCGGCCAGCCGCGGGGTGTGGAAACCGACCTCGACCTTGACCGGCTCGAAGACCGGCGCGAAGACGTCGCCGCCGCGCAGCTTGTTCTTGCGCTCGGCTTCTTCCTTCTCGGAGATCTGGTTGCAGTACAGCTCGAAGCGGGACAGCTGCTCGGGAGTTCCGGTGATGACGACGGAGCGGCGTCCGTTGCGGATGGACAGCACCGGCGGGAGCACGGTGCGTACGTCCTGGGCGAACTCGTCGAGCAGCCGTCCGATGCGTTCCGGGTCGGCGTTGGTGACCGAGACCATCGGCGGGCGGTCGCCGAGTACCGAGATTCCCCGTCGGCGGGCGACGAGCGTTCCGGCGGCACCGACGAGTTGGGCGATGGCGAACAGCTCGACATCACGGGCGCCGCCTGCCTTGAGCGCCTCGACGGCCAGCACACCTTGGGAATGTCCGGCAACGGCAACCGGCGGGGTTTCGACCAGGTCCATGCCTTGCCGGCCCAGCGCGCGAATGGCCGCGACCTGGGTGAGCAGCACGCCCGGCACGGACACAGCCGCCGACGTCAGGTGCTTCTCCGACGGGACGGCATCTTCGGCCGCCAGCGCGCGGACCCACTGCAGCGGTTCGAAGCCGATGGGACGTACCACGACCAGTTCTCTTGCGACCGGCTCGAGCAGCAGCTCGACCTCACCGGCCAGTGTCGCCAACTCGGATTCGATGCCGGCCCCGGAGACCAGCTCTTCCAGGGTCTCCAGCCAGGCACTGCCCTGACCCCCGAACGCGACGGCGTACGGCTCGCCGGCTGTCAGACGATCAACCAGAGCATGGGTGTTGTGTGGGCCGCTGCCGTCACGGTCAGCGGAAACCCTGTCGTGCTCGTGGATCGTCACCTTTTGTCTCCCTACATGCGTCTCTGCGTCTGGCTGCGTCGACCGGTTCCGGGACCCGTCCCCCGCCGAGTGCCTGGCAACTTCGGGCGATTCCGCGTCGAATCACAGCCGTAGTCGTCTGACCGGTGCTGCGTATGGGCGGCGGCACGTCGTCGAGCGGGGCCATGCGCTGCACGCGGTCCTAATAAGGGTGTCATGTGAATCTCTACGAATTCTTGGAGGTGATTGGTTACTGGCGAGTTCTACGCGCGGGTAACCGTGTCGTGGGTAACACCACGTTTGGCCACCGATGCTGACGTTGCCGACAAACGTCCTGCATGCAGGTGGTTACGGTTGAGTAGCTATAACGTCGCTGTTCAAGGCAGTATTGTTACCAAATCGTTATCTCAAAAATTTCGCCCTCGGCCGTCGCGTATTTCCGCGCCCGCCGGCCGGCTGCGCATCCGTCCGTCCGCGAGCTGAGCGAACGAGTGTTTGCTGGAATGCCTGCTAAAAACTCTCAGCAGTCTTAATAAGTGGTCCGGGTCACGCCCACTGGCCGAACTGGGGCTTGAGGATCTCGTTGATGTCGACGCCCACCCCGCCGACTGTGCGCTTGTCTATTTCGACCTGGTGCAGATGCGCCGCGGGGTGGGTGTAGCCCTGGGGGGATCCCCAGTTGTGCTGCCAGAAGAAGGTGCCCAGTCCGTCGTTGACCGCCCAGTCGATGGTTTTCGAGTTGGCGTACACCCCGGTGCGCTGATGTCCCACGACCGACTCCCAGGACCGCAGATACGGCACGATCTGGTTCTTGTACTGCTCGTATGACGGGTTGTCGTCGATCGAGGCGTAAATAGGAGCATTGGAGGGACCTCCGGCAGCCGCGTGCAACTCCATCCCACGTTTGGCGTGTTGCACGCCGGCGGCCGCACCGCCCAGCCAATCCGAGGTGCTGCCCTTGCCGAATTGATAGCAGGACACGATCTTGAGGCCGCTGCCGTGCAGGTCGCGCGCCTCGGCCAGCTGGATGGGCTTGCCGAGCATCCACGCGCCGCCGGGCCTGCGGTCCGAAACGTACCGGATTGCCCCGATCGCGCCGGCCGCCCTGATCTCGCTGGCGGGGATGACGCCTGCCGCGTAGTCCAGCAGCGTGCCGAGCGAGCCAGAAGCTGTAGGCGCGGCCACCGACGCCGCTGCGCCCAGGGCCAGCAGGCCGGGAGCCGTGGCCGCGATCCTGAGCACGTCGCGACGAGAGACCGGCATAGGCCAGAGGGTACGACACAAACATCACAAGACACGGCGGCCACACCAGTCACTGCGCATTTGATTGACTCTGCGCACAGGGCGCCAAAGTGCGAGTAACCCGCACCCTCAGCGCAGACTCAACGCCCGCGCCGACACAGCACGCCTGGCTGCCGGGCACCTCCAGTTGACTCTGCGCAGAGGGCGCCAAAGTGCGAGTAACCCCCACCCTCAGCGCAGACTCAACGCCCGAAGGCGACACAGCACGCCTGGCCTGCCGGGCACCTTCAAGTTGACTCTGCGCACAGGGCGCCAAAGTGCGAGTAACCCCCACCCTCAGCGCAGACTCAACGCCGCGAAGGCGTGCTGCGACGCGCCTGTCACTATAAAGTTAGTAAAGTTAGCTTCGGGCATGCGCGAACAGGGGCTCCGATGGATCACGACCAGCTGATCGACCTCGCCCGCCGTGCGCTGAAACTGGCGCGCGACAAGACAACCGATCTCGCGCCGACCACACACCGCGTCGCCGCGGCCGAGTACACCTCCCGCGAGCGGCATGACCGTGACCGGGCAATGGTGCTCAACAGCCCGCAACTGGTCGGCTATGTCTCCGAACTGCCACGGCCGGGCGCCTACTGCACGAAGACCGTGCTGGGCCGGTCGATCCTGCTGACCCGCACGGGAGACGGTTCGGTCAAGGCCTTCGACAACGTCTGCCTGCACCGGCAGTCCCAGGTCGCCTCCGGATGCGGGGTCGCCAAGCGGTTCACCTGTCCCTACCACGCCTGGACGTACGACAACACCGGCCGTCTGGTCGCGGTGCCGGGCCGCGAGGGTTTCCCCGACACCACGCCGAAGTCCGACGGGCTGACCGAGCTACCGGCCACCGAATTCGCCGGATTTCTCTGGGTGGCACTGGTTCCCGGCGCGACGCTGGATGTGACGGCGCACCTGGGACCGCTGGCCGACGAACTCGACTCGTGGGGCATCGGACGCTGGTCTCCCCTGGGCGAGAAGGTGCTCGACACCCCAATCAACTGGAAACTGGCGGTGGACACCTTCGCGGAGAATTATCACTTCGCCACCGTGCACGAGAACACCTTCGCGACGATCGCCCGCAGCAACTGCACGGTGTTCGACGCCTACGGGCCGCATCACCGACTGATCTTCCCGCTCAACACGATTCTGGACCTGGAGAACGTCCCCGAGGACAAGTGGGTTCCGTTCAACAACCTGGTCGTCATCTACGCGATCTTCCCCAACATCGTCATCTCGGTGACGATGGCCAACGGCGAGTTGTTCCGGGTGTATCCCGGCGACCGGCCCGGCCGGTCGATCACCGTGCATCAGAACTCCACTCCCCTGGACATCTCCGACGAATCCGTGGCAGCCGGCGCGCACGCTGTCTTCGAGTATGCGCACGCCACCGTCCGCGACGAGGACTACAAGTTGGTGGAGGCGTTGCAGACGAACCTCGAATCCGGTGCGCGAGAACACCTTCTGTTCGGCCGCAACGAGCCGGGGTTGCAGCACCGGCACATCGCTTGGGAACAGGCGCTGTCAGCCCGTTGACAATGCGGTGATCAGATCGTCGAGAATCGTTGCCAGCGTGTCTTTTTGAGCGCTGCGCAGTTTGTCCGCCGATGCCACGGCCTCATCGCGTCGGCCGGCGGCCACCAGCACAGAGATCTCATCCACCGCGGCCCGCAGTCTCGGATCGTCCACTGCGGTTTCCAGTACCTGCAGCAGTTCCCAATCCCGGTACAGCGCCAGCGAACGTTCGTTGAAGGCGAAGGCGGTCACTTGCTCACCGGCCAAGGTTCCATGGTATCGGTACGGGCCCTCCATGTACTCGATCGGCAGGCCGTGCGCCGGCGCGGGCACCAACGGCTCGCCGACGATGTCCAATTGCAGTGCGGCGCAGGTGATCCTGTGGCGGTCGGGCAGGTACCGGGCCTTGGCGGGCGGGCGAATCAGCGACCGGATCGACTCCGGCCATCGGACGTAGCTGTCGACGACGACGTCGAAGTCTTCGATGCACTGCGGCGGAGTCCCGTCGGGATAGCTGGTCGTGATCCCGGTAAACGGCTGCAGCGCATTGCCTTCGGTGCGCAGGAACTGCCGCCAGATGCTCATGTCGACCCCGTTGTCGAAGTTGATGGTGCGCCATTCGTGGGATCTGGTGCGCGGCGGCTCGCCGGTGCCTCCGCCGGCGTATTTGGGGAACCACTGCCGGTCGACGTGCCCGCTGGTGCCCTCGACTCGTTCGTCGCGTTCGCCCCAGCGCAGCGTCCCCGTCATCGCCATACCGGTTTGGAAGTAGGAGTAGGTGTCGTCCTGGCCGAAGCAGGCGATCTTGCCGTTGTGGACCGAGGCGCCCAGCGGGGTCGGCGACCGAGTCGGGGTGACGTGTAGGTCCAGCCGCATGGGCTGCCCGTGCTGGTCGGTGCCCAGCAGGCTGACGTCGTAGGTGTAGGGCCGCAACTTCCCGTCGGCATCGCGTGATGCCGTCCAGGTGGCGGTGCCCGAGCCGGTGTCATACTCCAGCCCCAGATACCCGACCGCGCTGGACAGTTTGGGCTCGGCGCCCGGTTCCATGCTGGCCGGCGGCATGTCGTAATCGGTGAAGGTGCCGTACTCCCCGGTGTCCAGGTCGAACAGTGCCAGCGTGTAGAAGTCGGCGACGATCGATCCGCCGGGGCGGTTCCTGTTGAAAATGGTCAGGAACGCAAACGACCGACCGGTCTCGGCACTCAGTTCACCGGCGATGAACCAGGTGTCGGACTCCTGGCCGGGATGCTGACCCTCGGCGGCGGGGAAATCGAGTTGCTCGTCACCAGCGACGAGCCGGAACGGATAGCTGCGCCAATCAGTCGTCACGTTCCACGCCTCATCCCCGCTTTTTTGGCAATGTTAACATCAATAGCGAAAATGACCGTCTGCTTGCCCTGAGGTGGTGCCCCGATGACGGCGAACCCCCGCTCGTACGACGAGTTGTTCATCGGTGGCCACTGGCGCAAACCGGCTGCATCCGAACGTCTTTCGGTGATATCCCCGCATACCGAGGAACCGATCGCTCAGGTCCCCGCCGCCGGACCCGACGATGTGGAGGCTGCTGTCGCGGCCGCACGACGGGCATTCGACCACGGCCCGTGGCCGCGACTGTCTCCGCAGGAGCGGATGCGCAAGGTCGAGGAACTGGCCGGCGTCTACGGCCGTCACATCGACGAAATGGCCGATCTGATCACCGCGCAAATGGGCTCACCGCGCAGCTTCAGCAGGCTGGGCCAGGCGGCGGGGGCCGCCTCGATGATCCATCTGGCGCTGGCGACCGCACGCGATTTCCCGTGGGAGGAGCGACGCCGCGGCGTGCTCGGCGAGGCGCATCTGCGGCGCGCCCCGGTGGGCGTGGTCGGCGCGATCGTCCCGTGGAACGTGCCGCAATGCCTGATCATGCCCAAGCTGATCCCCGCGCTGCTCGCGGGCTGCACGGTGATCATCAAGCCGGCACCCGAAACCCCTTTGGACGCCTTGTGGTTGGCCGAGATGATCGAACAGATCGATCTGCCCGAGGGCGTGGTGTCGGTCATCACCGGCGGCCCGGAGATCGGCGAGGCGTTGGTGCGGCATCCCGGCGTGGACAAGATCGCCTTCACCGGTTCCAGCGCCACCGGTCGCCGCATCGCCGCGCTGTGTGGTGAGCAGCTGAAGCGGGTGAGCCTGGAGCTCGGCGGCAAGTCGGCGGCGATCGTGCTGGACGACGCCGACATCGGCAAGACCGTCGCCGGACTGAAGACCGCCGGCCTGATGAACAACGGCCAGGCCTGCGTCGCGCAGACCCGCATCCTGGTCAGCGAACGCCGCCACGACGAACTCGTCGAGGCGCTGGCCGACATGATGACGACGATGACCGTCGGGGATCCCGCCGACGAGAAGACCGATATCGGACCCCTTGTCGCACAACGACAACAACAACGGGTGCAGGACTTCATCCGGTCCGGGCAACAACAGGGCGCGCGACTGGTGGTCGGCGGCGACAACAACCCCGAACCGCGTGGCTGGTACGTGCGGCCCACGCTGTTCACCGACGCGTCCAACGACATGCGCATCGCCCGCGAAGAGATCTTCGGCCCGGTCCTGACGGTGCTCACCTACACCGACGAGGACGACGCAGTCCGGATCGCCAACGACAGTGACTACGGATTGGCCGGTTCGGTGTGGACGGCCGACACCACGCACGGTCTCGAGATCGCGGGGCGGGTGCGTACCGGCACCTACGGCATCAACATGTACATGCTCGACATCAGCACCCCGTTCGGGGGTTTCAAACATTCGGGGCTCGGGCGCGAGTTCGGCCCCGAGGGGCTGCACGAATATGTGGAGTTGCAGTCGATCGCGTGCAACGGAAAGCTACCTCCGCTACCCAGCTGAGCTATGCCGCCAGCACCTCGAGAGTGACCTCGGCGGGACAGCAGAGCTCTCCGCGTTGGTTATAGACGTCGACCTTCAGGTCGATCAGAAATTGTGAATCATCACCAGAAGTGTTGCAGCGCTTGGCGATAACGTTTCCGCGGCCGATCATCGTGTCGCCGGCATAGATCGAGCCCAACAGCGACATCTTGCGTCGCAGGACTCGACTATAGGGACCCGCCCAGTCCGTGCCTACCCGGTCGACGAAGCCGGCGATATGCATCGTGTTGACGAAGATCGTCGGATGACCTTGAAGCTCCGCATATTCCGGATCGAAGTGCGCGGGGAAATAGTCCCAGGTCGCGCCCGCGTTCATCACCACGCGTTCGTAGCTGATCTCGTCCACGACATCAGGCAGTTCGACGGGGACGATCAACCCATGCCAGTCGAACCGGCGCTCGTGCGGTCCATCAGTCATCCGTCACCTCCCGCGGGTTGAAGCGGAACAGAGTATTGCGGTTCAGCGCGACCACGGCCCCGTCGTCGCGTCGGAAAGTGTCCAGCGTCTGAACGAAATGTCCGACACCGAGTTTGGTGGTTCTCTCCGCCGACACCGACACCACCTCCTCTACGATCGAGAGTCGATCGCCTTCGACCACCGGGATCAGGAACTCGGCTTCGTTGGACGCGTTGACAAAGGTCTTGCCCGGCAAGGGAACCCGGATCGCCAGTCCAGCCGCCGGCCGCTCACCGTCAGCGGACCACGGCTGCGGAATCAGCCAGCCCATCAACAACGCGGGCGGACCGACCAGCCCGCCCCACGTCCGGGTCGCGAAGTCCGGGTCCCAGTACGCCGGATTGCTGTCGCGCACGAGCGCGGCGAAGTGCTGGATCCGCGCCCCGCTGACCGCAGTTCCCGCCATCCTGGCCTCGGTGCGAAAACCCACCATCTTCAGCGCGTCCTCGTAGGTCCCGAACGCGTACCTGTAATTGATGTCCTCAGCCATCGACCGTCAGAGTATCTCCTACGTGCCGTCGTTGCCGGGGGCGCCGGGGGGGCCGGGGGGGTTTCCAGAGCCACCGACGGAACCGGAGCCGCCGGCGCCACCGGCGCCTTTCTGACCGTCCGCCCCGTTGCTCCCGTTGCCACCTGCGCCGGTGCCGGCCAGGCCGCCCTCGCCGTACCACGCTCCATCGGCGCCATCCGTGCCGCTACCGCCAGCACCGCCGAAGCCTGACAGGCTGTCACCGCCATCACCGCCACCGCCCCCGCGTCCGCCGGTGCCGCCGTTACCACCAGTGCCGCCGTCAGCGCCATGGCTACGGGGATCTCCCGCGATACCGTTGCCACCATCGCCGCCGAAGCCGCCGTAGCCACCACTGCCGGCAATGCCGCCCGACCCGCCCTCACCGCCAGTGCCGGTCCCATTGGCCGCGCCGCCGGACCCGCCGCGACCGCCGGTGCCACCGGTGCCGCCGACTCCGCCGTTGCCACCGCGCGCGCCGTCTTCGGCGTACTGCGAGGGAGAGTTGCCGCCGTGGCCACCGTTGCCACCCTTGCCGGCGTCGCCGGCATTGCCGCCACGACCGCCGTCCCCTCCGTCGCCTGACCCCAGTGCCTGGCCGCCGGTGCCGCCGATGCCGCCGGCACCACCCTTGCCGCCGACCCCACCGTCACCGCCGACGCCGGTATGGGGGTCGGCGCCAATGGTGAGGCCGAAGCTGGTGCCGCCGTTGCCGCCGTCGCCGCCATCGCCTCCGGTGCCGCCGTCGCCGCCGCTGCCGCCATTACCCAAGATGGCACCGCCAGCACCGCCGGCACCGCCATTGCCGCCGGCAAAGCCGTTGGAGCCGTCCCCGCCGCGGCCGCCGGGGTCTCCATCACTACCGGTGGTGCCTAGTGAGCCGGACCTGCCGGCCGTGCCGTTACCGCCTGCACCGCCATCGCCACCGTTGCCGACCACCCCGCCGTTACCACCCGCACCGCCGTTGCCGGCGCCGCCACCACCACCGTCACTACCAGCACCACCGTTGCCGCCGTTACCGGACGGGCCGGCCGCCGGCGCACCATCGCCGCCGTTACCGCCGGCACCGCCGCCACCCCCGGCACCATCGGCACCCGTGGCCGCTTGAATGGGATTGTTGGCTTCGCCACCCACGCCGCCGACGCCGCCGATAGCACCTGCAGTGCCGTCGGCGCCGGTGCCGCCGTTACCGGCGAGGCCGGAGGCGGAGTCGCCGCCGTTCCCGCCCCGGCCGCCGAGACCTCCGGCACCACCAGTACCGCCGACACCGCCGGCCCCGTTAGCTGAAAGGTCGGAATGCCCACCGTTACCGCCCTTGCCGCCTACACCGGCTCCGCCCGCGCTGCCACCGTTGCCGCCAGCACCGCCGGTGCCTGATCCGAGGGCCGCGCCGCCGGCTCCGCCGAGGCCGCCGGTACCGCCCGCCCCGCCGGTGCCGCCGGCGCCCGCTGTACCACCGGGGCCGAAAACGGAGGTCCCGCCGTCGCCGCCGAGCCCGCCGACCCCGCCTGCGCCAGCCGACCCGCCGAGACCGCCAGCCCCGCCGTTGCGTGTCCCTTGGGCCGCGCCGCCAGCGCCGCCAATACCGCCGACTCCGCCGTTGCCGCCGGTCCCGCCGCCACCCCCGGTGCCACCGGTATCGGTGGAGTTATTTTCGCCGGTGCCGCCGCCACCGCCGGCACCACCGTCACCGCCGCTGCCGCCGTTGCCGCCGTTGCCGCTGTTGCCAGAGATCGCTCCGCCCAAGCCGCCGGCACCGCCGTTGCCGCCGTTGCCGCCCGTGGTGCCGGCACCTCCGGCGGTGCCCGCACCGTTGACGCCGTGTGCGCCAGTGGCGCCGGTACCGCCACCGCCGCCGTTACCGCCGTTGCCGCCGTTGCCGACCGACCCAGCGTTTCCACCGGCTCCACCATTGCCGCCGTTACCGCCGTTGCCACCGCTGCCACCGCCGGAGCCACCGTGACCGCCGTTACCGGAGATCGCGCCGCCCGCGCCACCGTTGCCGCCGCCGCCGCCGGTGCCACCAGCTGAGTAGCCGCCGACTCCGCCTGCACCGCCGTTGCCGACCGACGCGACGTCACCTCCTAGCCCGCCGTATCCACCACCGGCGACGCCACTCCCGCCGGCACCACCGTCACCACCGTTTCCGGAGATCACACCGCCGCCGCCGCCATTGCCGCCGCCGCCGCCGACGCCGCCGGTGGCGCCGCTGTTACCGCCGTTACCGCCGCGGCCACCGTTACCGACCGACCCGCCGTCACCGCCGGTCCCGCCGTCACCGCCGTCACCGGCACCGAGTCCGACACCGCCGCCGCCGCCGTTACCACCGTTACCGGACGGGCCGGCCGTTGCGGCACCGTTGCCGCCGTCGCCGCCCGCCCCTCCAGCGCCCCCGGCAGCGGACGTACCCACGGCGCCTTTGGCACCGTCGCTACCCGACACCACACCACCCGTGCCGCCAGACCCGCCTTGGCCGCCAGACCCGCTGGCGCCGGCGTGGCCGCCATCAGCACCGTCCCCGGCGGCCCCGCCAGCGGAGTCACCGCCGCGGCCACCGGCACCACCGCTGCCTCCCATTCCGGAATCGCCGCCGGCACCGCCGTTGCCGCCGTCGCCGGTGCCACTTTGGTCGCTCCCACCGGTCCCACCGAAACCGCCGTCACCGCCGGCCGACCCCGTACCGCCGGCACCGCCGACCCCGCCGACACCGGACCCGTTGGCCGCCCCGCCGGCACCGCCAGCCCCGCCGGCCCCGGCGTTACCGCCACCACCACCGGCAGCGCCGGACCCGCCCGAGGAGCCCTCGGCGAATACGCCGTTGTTGCCGCCGTTCCCGCCGTCGCCGCCAAGTCCGCCCTGGCCGGCGGCACCGCCGGCACCGCCGGCACCGCCGTTGCCCGACCCCAGCGCGGTGCCGCCAGCGCCCCCAGCACCAGCGTTGCCGCCGTCGCCGCCGGCACCGCCAACCCCGCCCGGGTTACCGGAGCTGAAAAGGCCACCCGAATCGCCGGAGCCACCATTGCCACCGGTTCCGCCACTACCGCCGTTACCGCCGGCCCCGCCGTTGCCTCCGTTACCTGAGATCGCGCCACCCAGGCCACCGGCCCCGCCGTTGCCGGCGCTGCCGCCTATGGTGCCGGCACCGCCCGCGGTGCCGGTCCCGACGCCGCCGGAGGTGCCGGCAGTACCGGAAGCGCCGTTGCCTCCGACACCGCCCTGCCCGCCGTTGCCCACCGACCCGCCGTTACCGCCGGCCCCGCCATTGCCGCCTTGCCCACCGAGGACGCCCTGGACGCCGTTCGCGCCGTGGCCGCCTTGGCCGCCGTTGCCACCGCTGGTCGCCGCCGCACCCGCACTGCCGGTGGCGCCGTCGCTGCCACCCGTACCGCCGCTGCCAACCAATCCGCCGTCACCGCCGGCACCGACAGCACCGGGATTACCGCCATCACCACCACGCCCCCCGTCGGGAACACCACTAGCGCCGGAACCACCCGAGCCACCGTCGCCGGCTTTACCCGCCGCGCCGCCGGTACCGCCGTTGCCGCCGGTGCCGTTGATACCCGCGCTGCCCGAACCACCCGCAGCGACGCCGCCGGCATTACCCCCGGCGCCGCCGACACCACCGACCCCGCCGTCGCCACCAGCACCGCCGTTCTGTCCTGCTGCGCCCGCAGTGTCGGCCGCCGCACCATCCACACCGTCCCCACCAGCCCCGCCGCCGCCACCGGTCCCGCCGAGCCCGCCGGTCCCGCCGTCACCGCGCAACGACCCACCTAAGCCGCCAGTACCACCGGCACCACCGGCACCACCGGCACCACCATTGGCACCCGGATCGCCGGAATTGACCCCGCCTGCACCGACCGCGCCTGTCGCGCCGTTGCCACCGGCGCCACCGGTGCCACCGGTGCCCAGGTTGCCGCCGTTGCCGCCCGACCCGCCTTGCCCACCCGTGCCGGGCAGATCACCCGGCGCCGGGACGGTCGCACTGCCACCCTTACCGCCGGCGCCACCATTGCCCGAGGTCCCGGTCGGCAACTGACCAGCCGCGCCCTTGGCACCAGTGGCGCCACCGCCGCTGTCGCCACCGGCACCGCCCTGGCCCACCGCGCCCGCGTCGCCACCATTGCCGCCGGCACCACCCGCACCTCCAGTGGCCGCGTCGATCCCGGCACCGCCGGTACCGCCGTCGCCGCCGGCGCCGGCAGTGCCGCCCGCACCGCCGGTGCCGCCGACCCCGTGGGCCCCGTCGCTGTATCCGGCAGCCTGATGCCCGCCGCCGACGCCGCCGGCACCACCCAGCCCGCCGGTACCACCGGCACCGCCGTCACCACCGTCAAACCCGATTCCGCCGGCCGTGACCGCGTCCGCCCCATCGACACCGGCCCCGCCGGTGCCACCGACCCCGCCGGTCCCGCCCCTGCCGCCGTTCCCGCCGTCACCGCTCAGTGCGCCACCCAGACCGCCGGTCCCGCCGGCACCACCCCTACCGCCCACCCCGCCGACCCCGCCCGGGTCGTCAGGGTTGACCCCATCCACCCCGGCCGCGCCAGTCGCACCATCACCGCCCGCACCACCGGCGCCGCCATTGCCGCGGTTGCCGCCGGCACCGCCCGCGCCACCGTCGCCGCCACTAGCGCCGGCCGCGGCGGCATGAGAACCCGCCCCGCCGGCGCCACCGTTACCCATCACCCCGGTCGGGGTGGCCCCGGCCACGCCATCATTGCCCACACTGCTACCACTGCCGCCCGTGCCGCCCGCGCCGCCGAATCCGGTGTTGCCACCAGCCCCACCAGCCCCACCCTGACCCGTGAGCGAGCCGCCAGAGGCCCCGTCACCGCCGTCACCAGGGGTCGCGCCGTTACCGCCGTTGCCGGCGTTACCGCCGGCACCCGAGACCGCTGCGGTGCCATCAGCGGCCTGTCCGCCGACCCCACCGGCACCACCATTA
>NZ_JCALCN010000014.1:0-131331 GCF_059812345.1 Mycobacterium sp. NGS59 | reverse complement strand
AGCCGCATGCCCCAGTCCGGGAACCTGCGCGATGCGTGGCGTCATCAAGGTCGCGCACGGCGAGGATGACGTGGTCGAGCGCGTCGAACACGACCTCAGCATGCCTGATCATTGGCAGCGGCGACCTCGACCAGTAGGTCATCGAGTCGTCGGCCCAGATTCCAGCCCAGATAGACGGCGAAATGAACCACGAGTTCCTCGAGTTCGTCACGGGTCATGTCACCCAGCGTGAGCGCCGCCCGAAGGTGTTCACGCACCTCCTCGTCGACGGTGCTCGACGCCGCGCTGCAGATGCTGATTATGCGTCGGTCGCGTCGGGTGAGATGCATTGCGCGGTCCCATATTTCGCCGTACAGGTAGTCGAGACGGGCCCGGCCCTGGAACGCGGTCGATGCCGCCGGCGGTTCGGTGCCGTGGATCCGGCGGTATGAGGCGACGCCGCGTTCCCGGCGGGCGTCGTCGTCGACGGGTGCGGCCCAGCGTTCGAAGTCGTGCGGTTGCGGCTGTTCCCCGGCTTCCTCGGCGATCTTGAACACGGCCGCCATCCCGTACATCTGCATCACCGAGGCCTTGGGCCAGCCGGCCTGCGTGCCGAAGTGCAGCACGAACTCGTCGAAATCCGGGTAGGCGATGTCGCCGCTTTTCAGGGCGGCGTAGACGTGCGTCTCGATCGGCAGCACCGATCCTGCTGCGCCGACACAGGTCAGCGTGATCCAGCGCCGGTCGCGCGCGGTCAGGACGCCGCGGCGCCACATCTCGCCGAAGACGTAGCCGATCACGCCGGCTTCGAGGTAGGCACCGGTCGGATCCGGGCTCGGGGTGGTCATGATGTGCTCGTACTCGGCCCGCGCGACCGCGAGCCGTTCCTCGCGAGTTGTCCAGTCGGCCATCAGAATCGCATGATCCAGCCGCCGTCCACCGAGATCGTCTGGCCGTTGATCCAGTCGCCCGCCGGTGAACACAGCAGCAGCATGGTGCCGATCAGGTCCGCCGGCGGGCCCGACGTCTTGCCGGGAATCTGGGCGGCGAGGACGTCGCGGAACGGCGAGTCCTTCGGCAGGCTCGCGTAACCGCTTTCGTTGGCGACCAATCCGGGTGCGATGCCGTTGACGTTGATGCCGCGCGATCCGAGCTCGGTGGCGAGGTTGCAGGTGAGCCCGTGCAGCGCATATTTCGACAGACCGTAGATCCCGCCGGACATGAACGCCCCGGCCGACAAGCCGTTCACGATCCGCCCACCACCGCGCTCGGACATCGACGCGACGACCGCCTGGGTGCACAGCAGCGGGCCGCGCAGATTGACGTTGAGGATCCGGTCCCAGTCCGGTACCGGCATGTTGGACAGGCCATAAGGCGGTAGGTCGGTCATGATCGCCGCGTTGTTGATCAGGATGTCGATGCCACCGAAGGCCGCGATTGCCTCGGCCGCCATCTGCGCGGCCGACTCGGCGGAGGTGACGTCGAGATGCACGGAGACAGCAGCAAAACCTCTGTCGTGCATCGCTTCTGCGCACCGGCGTGCGGCTTCGAGATTGATGTCTGCGATCACCACCGACGCGCCGACTTCGCAGAGCGCCTCCGCGTAGACCTCGCCGATGCCGCCGGCGCCACCGGTCACCACGGCGACCTTGCCGGTGAGGTCGAACAGTTCCTTCACGTCCATTCGAGCATTAGGCATCACTTGACCAATGAAGTCAAGTGCCTTAGTAATAAGTAATCTGACTTAAGGATGGTGCAATGACCGTCGACCTCCGCGTGCCCGACGTGCACCTGCACATCGGCGGTGAAACCCGCACGACCGGTTCCGGGGGTGTGCACCAGCACGTCTATCCGGCGACCGGAGAAGTCCAGGGGACGGTGCCGCTTGCCGGTCCCGACGACGTCGACGCCGCCGTCCGCGCCGCGCACGACGCGTACCCGCAGTGGCGCGCTCTCCGGCCCGCCGAGCGCGCGCGCCTGCTTCGAAGGCTCGGTGAATTGATGGAGCGCGACACCGCCGAGATCGCTCGGCTGTCGGTGCTCGACAACGGAATGTCGGCCGGGATGAGTCAGCCGCTGGTCGCCATCATGGCGAATTGGACTGCGTACTACGCGGGTTGGGCCGACAAGGTCGAAGGACGCGTCACTTCGTTCCCGGCCAACCAGCGCGAGTTGGCCTACTCGCTACCCGAGCCGTACGGCGTAGTCGGGATCATCCTCACCTGGAACGGTCCGGTCGTGTCGGTCGGCATGAAGCTGATCCCGGCCCTGGCCGCCGGCAACACGGTCGTGATGAAGCCGTCCGAACTCACACCGTATGCGACCGAACATCTGATGCGCTTGGTCAAAGAGGCGGGGATCCCCGACGGCGTCGTGAACCTGGTGCTGGGCGGACCACGGACCGGCGACGCACTGGTGCGCCATCCCCTGGTGCAGAAGGTCAGTTTCACCGGCGGACCGGTTACCGCACGGAAAATCCTTGCCGCGTGCGCCGATTCGCTCAAACCCGCGGTACTCGAACTCGGCGGCAAGTCCGCCAACATCCTGTTCCCGGACGCCGACCTCGACACGGCGGTAGCCGTCAACACATTCAGCGTCCTGGGCACCCTGGCGGGGCAGGGCTGCGCGATCCCGTCCCGCATGATCGTGCACGACGACATCTACGACGACGTCGTCGAACGTGTCCTGGCGATGGTGTCCGGCATGCGATGCGGCGATCCGTTCGACCCGGCAACGGTGATCAGCCCCGTGGTGACACGTGAAGCGCAACAGCGGATCCTGGACATGGTCGATCGGGCGCAACAGGACGGGGCGAAGTTGTTGACGGGCGGTCGGGCTCCCGCCGGGATGGCCGGTTTCTTCGTCGAACCGACCGTGCTCGGAGACGTGGACCCGGCATCGGAGCTCGGTCAGGTCGAGGTGTTCGGCCCGGTGCTCTCTTTGATGCGATTCCGGACCGAGGAACAGGCAATTCAGATGGCGAATTCGACCCAGTACGGGCTCGCCTCGTACGTCTACACCAAAGACATCGATCGGGTGCAACGGTTGGTGACCGCGCTCCGGGCCGGTGGCGTGTATGTCAACGGAGCGAGCCCGGTGACCGGCTGTGAACTCCCGTTCGGCGGCATCGGCGTCTCCGGGTTCGGCCGCGAGGGCGGCCAGGAAGGCTTGTTCGAGTTTCTCCGCACCAAGGCGGTGGGCATCGCATGACCAAGGCGTTGCAACTCGACGGGGCGGTCGCGGTGCTGACCGGCGCGGGCAGCGGCATCGGCCGGGCGACCGCGCTGGCATTCGCCGAACGCGGCGCATCGGTTGTGCTGAGCGATCTTTCGGCCGACCGCGTCGCCGAGGTCGTCGAACAGATCAGCGCGCTCGGGCGACCGGTGATCGGACTGGCGGCCGACGTCACCGTCGAAGCGGACCTGGAAAAGCTGCGGGACGCCGCTCTGCAACGGTTCGGGCGATTCGACGTGGTGATGAACAACGTCGGCGTGCTCGCGATCGGTGCGCCCGAGGCGCTGCCCGACGAAGCCTGGGTCCGCACGATCGACGTCAATCTGTTCAGTGTCGCTCGCAGTAACCGGGTCTTCCTGCCGGGTCTGATCGCGCAGGGCCGCGGTCACATGATCAACACCGCGTCCGCCTCGGGACTGCTGAGCTACGGCTTCGACCGGCTGCCGTATGTCGCCTCCAAGCACGCGATTGTCGGTGTCTCCGAAGCGCTGGCGGTTTACCTCGGGCCGAAAGGGGTTGGGGTGACCTGCCTTTGCCCGTCAGGGGTGATCACCAACATCCTGGAAGGCATCACCGCCTACGGCGACGCCCCGCTGTCACCTCGCGCTCCGGCATACCCCATCGTGAGTCCGGAGGAGGTCGCCCGCCTGACCGCCGACGCCGTCGAGGCCGGACAGTTTCTGGTCGTGACGGCACCGCAGGTGCACGACGCGCTGCGGGCGCGCGCCGAAGACATCGAGGCATACGTGCAGGCGAACATCGGCGCGCAGGAATGAGCGCGCTGCGGGTCGGCTTCGTGGGCCTTGGCTCTCAGGGTGGCCCGATGGCGCGCAGGATCATCGAGGACGGGTTCCCGACGACGCTGTGGGCCCGCCGGCGCGAGTCGCTCGCACCGTTCGACGGCGCGGCCGTCGCAGCCGACCGTAAGGCCCTCGGCGCTGCGTCGGATGTGTTGTGTCTGTGCGTGATCGACGACGCCGACGTCGACGAAGTGCTGCGCGGGGACGATGGGGCGCTGGCCGGTATGGCCCCGGGTGGAATCGTGGTGATTCACAGCACCGTTCATCCGGGCACCTGCCGTCGGCTTGCCGCCGACTACCCGGATCTGCACTTTGTGGACGCTCCCGTCTCCGGCGGCGGGCATCTGGCCGCCGCGAAATCGCTGCTGGTCATGGTCGGCGGCGATGACGATACGGTCCAGCGATGCCGGCCCGTCCTGGACACGTTTGCCAATCCGCTCATCCACCTCGGCGCGTTGGGTGCCGGGCAGGCGGCGAAGTTGTTGAACAACTCGCTGTTCACCGCGCACCTGGGGCTGGCGGCCGAGACGTTCGCCGCCGCCCGTCGACTCGGGGTGGACGTCGAGGGTTTGACCCGTGTCCTGTCCACGGGCAGCAGTCGCAGCTACGCCGGCGAGGTGATCGCGAACTCGGGCCACACGCTTGCGGTGATTGCCGGGTTGGCCGGACCGCTGCTGGCCAAGGACGTCGGCATTCTGGCCGATGTGCTGGGGGCCAGCCCATCCGGTCTGCTCCAGACGGCTACGGCCACCGTCGACGCGATGCATGCGTAATGATCAGATGATGACGACTCGGACCGGACCCGCGCCGACGACGGCGTTGCAGTTGCTGCTGGCGGCAGAGCGCTTGTTCGCCGAACACGGACTCGCCGGAATCTCTTTGCGGCAGATATCGATCGAGGCGGGCTCGTCGAACAATTCGGCGATCCGCTACCACTTCGGCTCCAAGGACGATCTGCTGCGCGCGATCTTCGCCTACCGGCTGAACGACCTGATGCAACGTCGGGCGTTGCTCAGGGCCAGAGCCGATCCGGGCGACCTTCGCGCCCAGCTGGAGGCGCACGTCCTGCCGCTGATCGAGCTGGCGGAGTCACCCGACAGCTCGTATGTGTCGTTCATCGAGCAGCTGCAGCGCGCCGGTGCGGTTGAGGTTTTCCTGCATCAGCCCGACGCGATGCAGTCGGCGCAGGACTTCAGTTCGGGCATGCAAAGCTTGCTGCCGCACATCCCGGAACCGGTGCGCACCATGCGAATTCAGCAAGCTCAAGACCTCGCCGTGCACCTCGCCGCCGAACGCGAACGTGCGATCCGGCGCGGTGATGCGGTGGTGGCGTTCGCCTTGTTCGTCAGCGGCGTCGTCGACGGGCTCGCCGGCTTTCTCGAGGCGCCGGCCTCGCCGGAGACTTCGCGGCTCATTGCCCGCGGCTGAGCGGCAGCGCGGCGACGGCAACGACCGCCCTGGTTCTCACCCGCGTCGGCTTCGTCGGTCACACGACGAGTCGACAACCGCTTCCGCCCTAGATCAAGCGACGTAGCACGCCGGTGGTCAGCATGCGCCGTAAGCTCCGACGGTCGAGCTTGCCGCTGGGCAACGTGGGGATGTCGTCGCTCGTCGCGATTGCCCAGCTGGTTGGAACCTTGTAGCTGGACAACTGTTTTCGGGCTCGCGCGGCCAGGGACGAGACGTCGATCGTCGCTGTCGCCGCGACCACGACGGCGCACACCTGCTCGCCCCGCTCTTGGTCGTCGATCCCGACGACGACGCACTGCGCGACATCGTCGAATTCCTCGATGACCGCCTCGACCTCGAGTGGGGAGACATTGGCGCCCGCCGTCTTGATGAGTTCGCTGGTTCGTCCCACATAGAACAGGCGCGGATCGTCTTGTTTTCGATAGACGCGGTCCCCCGTGTGATACCAGCCGTCAGCATCGAAGGTTTCCCACCGCTCCCGCTTGTTGTATCCGGCCATTGCCCCGACGCCGCGGATGAGGAGCTCGCCGGTGGACCCTTCGGGAACCGGCGCACCCTGGTCGTCGACGATGCTCATCTCGGTGAACGCGAAACCGCCTGCGGTCTCAGACATGGTGCGGTGGACGGGAAATCCGTCCGGCACGTTGATCATCGCAAGGTCCAGCGGGCCGTCACGCAGCATCGGTGCGCTGCTGAGGTCGCGCGCCGCGAAGGTCGGGTGCTCTCGCAACCTTTGGGTGAAGGCAGGCCACCCGACGATCCCGGTGGCGCGTTCCTGTTCGAGAAGATCCAGCGCCGTGCCAGGGTCGAGGCGCGGCATCACCAGCAGCGTTACGGGTTCGTGCAATGCCCCGGTCGCGGCGAGCAGGCCGCCGATCCAGAAAAACGGCATGGCGCACAAGATCTTTGGCGGGGACGCGGGCCCGGTGAGCGCCTTGATCGCGGTGGGCCAGGTCGAGGTCTGCCGCACCACCGTGCCGTGGCTGTGCAGCACCCCTTTGGGATCGGCGGTTGATCCCGAGGTGTGCACCATGATCGCCAGATCTGCGGGGGAGACCTCGTCTTGGACCGCCGCCAGCACTTCGCCGGAGACGCCACCGGCACCGGATGCATTCCAGGTGGTCGCCCATTGGCGGTCCGTCTCGCCGGTGAGCACGATACGACGCAAGAACGGTGCGGCGGGCAGCGCCAGTCGGCCCGCTCGCTGATCGGCTAGCTGCGACAGTGCGGCTTCGAATCGTTCGGTGACGTCGGTGTCCAGCAGCCGGCTGGGTGCGATCAGCAACCCGATGTCCGCCAGCCGCAGTACTTTTGCGAGCTCTGCCGGCGTGTACATGGTGCTCAGCGGAACGGCCAGGGCACCGATCCGCGACACGGCCAGCCACCAGTTGACCCACTCCGTGCCGTTGGGAAAGAACAGGCCTACCCGACTGCCCTTCCCGACGCCTTCGCGCAGCAACCACCGCGCGATCTTCGCCGAGTCCCGTTCCGCGTCCTGGTAGGTGATGCGTTCGGTTGGCGTGACCAAATAGGTTTCCTGGCCGAAGCGACGCACGCTCTGCGCCAGCAGGGCGGGAAGCGTGAGTGGCTGGGTCACGTCGGAGCGTCAGAACTTCGCGACCGCGCCGGCGTCGACGGGCAGTGCTGCGCCCGTGATGTACTGCGCCTCGTCGGACGCCAGGAAGAGCACGGCGTTGCTGACGGCGCGTGCCTCGATCAGCGGCTTGGGCAACAGGTGGAACTGCCCGATGATCTCCGCGGCATCGTGCACGGTCGGGTCGGGCAGATCGGGTCGCAGCGTCCGGCAGAACCAATCGTTGTCGAGCATCGGAGTCAGGATGTTGCCGGGATGGATGGAGTTGACCCGAATCCACTGCGGGGCAAGCTCATTGGCCAACGAATTCATCAGGCCGACGACGGCGTGCTTCGCCGACGCGTAGTGGGCCATATAGCCTCCGCCGCGAATACCGAGCATCGAACTGACCAGGATGATCGAGCCGCCGCCGTTGGTCATATGCGGCAGCGCGGCTTTCACCGTCTGCCACACGCCGGTCAGGTTGATGTCCAGCATCGTCTGCCACGCCGACTGCTCGATCAACGCGGCCGGCGAAGGCACGCCGCTGATACCGGCGTTGGCGACGACGATGTCGAGGCCACCCAGTTCGGCGACTCCCTGCTCGAGCGCGGCACGCAAACTTTCCACGTCCCGCACGTCGGCTTTCGCAGTGACGATGCGCCGGCCGGACTTCTCGACGAGGTCCGCGGTGTCGGCCAGGTCGGCCTCGGTCGCTCCCGGGTAGGCGACACCGTCGATGTCCTCGCAGACATCGACCGCGATGATGTCGGCGCCTTCCTCGGCCAGTCGGATCGCGTGCTCACGACCCTGACCCCGGGCCGCACCGGTGATGAACGCGACTTTGCCGGCGACCCTGCCGACCGTGTTGCCTGCCATTGGGACCTTTCGTGTGGATTGTCGGCCCTGACGCTACGCGTCGAAGACGACCGGGCGGTGTCGGCATTCATTGGTCCTCTCCGAGGTCGCCGAGATCCTTGGGTGCGGAGATCTCCGTGGGTTCCGAGCGTCCGCGCAGCACGGTGCGGCCGAACCCGACCCAATGCCGGCGCTCCGCGTTGTCGGCGCGATCGATGACGGCGGCAGAACACAGGATCGGTCGCTCGGAGGTTTTCGCGAGATCGGCCAGCCGAGCAGCCTCGTTGACCGGGTCACCGATCACGGTGTATTCGTAGCGGTCTTCAGCGCCGATGTTGCCGGCGAAGACGGAACCGGCTGAGACTCCGAGCCCGAAGTCAATGACCAACTCCTGCAACTGGTTTCCCAGATCGCGTGCCGTCGCCAAAGCTGCGGACGCCGAGTTTTCGGTGTGCGGCGGCACCCCGAAGACGGCCAGTGCGGCGTCGCCCTGAAACTTGTTGACGAAACCACCGTGGTGGGCGACGGCGCTCACGACGACCCGGAAGAAGTCGTTGAGCAATCCGGCGACCTGCTGGGGTGGGCGGCTGGATGCCAATTGTGTCGAGCCGGCCAAATCGATGAACAGGACCGCGGCCTCGCAGACATCTCCGGTCAACGAGGTGCCCTGTTCCAGGGCGCGGCGCGCGACGTCTGGGCCGACGTGTCGCCCGAACAGGTCACGTACCCGGTCGCGTTCGGCGAGCCCAGCGACCATACCGTTGAATCCGCGTTGCAGGCGGCCGATTTCGGAGCGTTCCGATACGCCGACGGCGGTATCGATGTGTCCTTGTTCGACCTGTGCCATGGCGTCGACGACTTCACGGATGGGATCTGAAATCGATTGCGATGTAAGGATCATCGTCGGCAGCCCGATCAGTACGGCCGCCAGCGACATGACCACGACCGGAACGTCCACCGAGGCTGTCTGCGGGATGATCCATCCGTTGGACCGCAGCAGTACCAGCGCGGCGATGGCGCCGCAGGGCAGTGCGCCGCACAACATCCACATGCTGAGCAGTCGCGGCAGGACTCCGGGGGCAAAGACGCCCTCTTCATACTCGGCTGCGGCAGCGACCACGGTGCGGCGCAGCAGGCGATGCGTGAGCAACAGACCCAAGCACGCCGCGGCGGCACCGCCGAGCGCTGCGCCCAAGAGCGTGGGGACTGCGACACTTATCCCGCCGTCGAGGTTGAGCAGCAGCGAGATTGCGCCGCTGACGGCCCATGTCGCGACCAGGATGGTGGATTGTCGGGTGATGATCTTCGTCGCGCTCGGGAGTCGAACTGGACCGGGTTCGGGCGCCGTGGCCAGTGAGCGGGATAGTGAGGCGATGTTCAGTACGCCGCCGACGGCCACGGCGACAGTTCCCAAGCCCACCAGGACGGCGGAGATGATCACGTTCGCACGGGTGAAATAGGCGTGCGCCCCACTGAACGCGTGGCCGCCGATCGGTATCACGATCGCGGTGGCTGCGGTGACCGACAGCAGATACGCGCACGCCAGGCGGCCGGCATACCGGATGGACAGCCTGCCGGTAGGGTACGGGTGCGCCGTCGCGCTCGTCGCAGACTCCTATGTCGTTGTGGCTCAATAGGTCACAGGTAGTTCGATGACGCCGTGAACCTTTCTCGTCTGCGGTCGCATCGCCACCCATAGCCGACAGTAGATTGTCGGTTCTGTTCGCTCAATGGCGTCAGTTGCCGGCCTCGATGGCCGCGACTTGCGCGAGACCTTCTGCCCCGCAGGACGGCCGCAATTCAACTCGGCCGCCGCTCAACAGCAAATCGATCTGACGCTTGAGTTCACCCGAGGCGAGGTGGGCGTAGAGACTGGCGCCCGGACAGGAGGTTTGGGCGAAGTCCCGGTGCCCGGCCAGCGTGCTGGTCGCGATGTCATACCGCTGGGCGGCCCAGGCGAATGCGACGGCGGCACCGTGCAGCTGCGCCCCGGACACGGTCTCGTGGTCGAAGTCGCCTTCGCAGATGACCAGGAAATGCCCGGTGGTGTCGTAGTCCGTCGCGGTGTCACCGGCGATGTCAGGGTTGCGCAACTGGTAGATGTTTCCCTTGCCGTCGATCCCGAGGTGATAGGCGATGTCGATCCAGCCCAGGCTGTCCTGGTGGTAGCGCTGATCTGCACGGAAGCGGCCCGGGGCGTTGCTGTTGTCGCCCAGCGCGACGGCTGCGTGGTGCAGCGTCAGCCGGTTGGGTGTGTGCGGTCGGCCGCCGGCCCGGGCCGGTCGCGCACCCCAGGCCTCGCGACAAAGCAGTGGCACCGTGACCCCGGCCGCGGGCGGCTGGACCGCCGTCGACGTGGCGGTGGCAGGATTCGGTGCGGCCGGCGCCACCGGACTGGGTGGGGTCGTCGTCGGACCGGGTGGGGTCGTCGTCGGACCGGATGGAGTCGGGGTGGGACTCGCCGCGGTCTTGGTCGAGCAGGCGCCGAGGCCGGCGGCCAATCCGACGCCGCCGGCCAGCCGAAGCAGCCGACGACGACTGACGAGGTCCGGATCCTCGTCGGGTCGCCTGTGCGCGCGCATGGTCCTCAATCTATTCGCTGCAGGACGTGTCCCATGCGATTGGCGCGGTCAACCCGGCGCTCAATATGCTGGATACCGCGGCACCACGTCCGCGACAACCCATGGAAGCGTCGAGGAAGTCTGTGCGTGACGATCAGTTGCTGATGCCGGGCCAGACCTGCTGGCGGGTGGAGCACGCGGATCAGTTCGCCTGCATCGTCGACGCGGCGGACTACTTCAAGCACGTCAAGGCGGCGATGCTGCGCGCCCGGCACCGGATCATGGTGATCGCCTGGGATCTCGACTCGAGGATGACATTCGAACGGGGCACCAAGACGTTGCCCGGCCCCAACCAGCTCGGCGCGTTCCTGTATTGGCTGCTGTGGAAGCGACCCGACCTCGAGGTCTACCTGTTGCGGTCCAATCTGCGCCTACTTCCCGCTTTCGACGGCATCTGGTACGGGATCACCCCGACCTCGCTGCTGAATCGGGTCAGTAGCAAGCGACTCAACTTCGCCGTCGACGGGGCCCATCCGCCGGGATCCGTTCACCATCAGAAGATCGTCGTCATCGACGACGTGGTGGCGTTCTGCGGTGGTATCGATCTGACCCTCAGCCGCTGGGACACCCGTGCGCACGAACACCAGAACCGCTGCCGTAGGTCGGTGGGGCGCAGTTATGGGGCTCGACACGAGGTCGCCGCGGCGGTGGACGGCCCCGCAGCGCACGCGCTCAGCGAACTCGCCCGGGAACGGTGGGAGACGGCCACGAATCAGTCGTTGCCCCAGATCGACGCCAAGCATGTCGGTTGGCCGAGCAAGCTGGAACCGACGTTGCGCAACGTCGACGTCGGAATCGTGCGCACGCTACCGGAATTGGACAGCCGAGACGAAGTTCGGGAAGCCGAAGCGCTCAATCTGGTGGCCATCGCGGCGGCACGTCACACCATCTACCTGGAGAACCAGTACCTGGCGGCCCGGCGAGTCGTCGATGTCCTGGCGGATCGGCTTCGTGAGGAAGACGGACCAGAAATCGTGATCGTCCTGCCACGGCGCGGCAACAACGCCCTGGAAAGAGGGACGATGGACGGCGCACGTCACCGGCTCATCCAACAACTGTGGGCCGCCGACGAACACGGCCGGCTCGGCGTCTATTGGCCGGTAACCGACGGCGGGGCCCCGATCTACGTCCACTCGAAAGTGATGGTGGTCGACGATCGACTGCTGCGCATCGGTTCGTCGAACCTCAACAACCGGTCGATGGGCTTCGACAGCGAAGGCGATGTGGCCATCGAAGCCGATCCGGACAACCCGGACCACGACGAGCTGCGGCACCAAATGATCGCCGTACGAGACGATTTGGTGGCCGAACACCTCGGCGTGTCCGTCGAACAGCTACAGAACTCGCTCGGTGAGTCCCGGTCGTTGCTCAAAACAGTCGAGGAACTCCGCGGCCAGGACAAGACGTTGCGGCCACTGACCGAGCGGTCGGTCGCCGGTGAAGCCAGTCCGTTGGCGGAAAACGATCTGATGGACCCCGACCACGTCCCGCGTTCGTTGAGCCGGAGTTTCCAACGTTTCATCGCCGGACTCAGGGGTTGACGCTCACCCCGGCCCCACGTCGATTCTCCTGAAGATAAGCGGAGCGACGGGTGATGAACCACGTCGCGAGCGGGCGTACGACTCGCAGGAGCGGCACCAGCATGCCGAAATCCTTTTTCATGTCCCGCAATTGATCGTCGAGCCCGCGCTGCTGATACCGCAACAGCTGCTGGCTCTCCTCGGTGTCCACCCAATCACCGAAGAAGCGAGCGGGTTTCGAGCGCACGAAAGCCGCGGCCGGCAACCGACCGATTCCGATCGCGTTCATCAGTGCGTTGGTGAAGTCGTAGTAGGTCATTCGGCAGCCCGCCCCGCCCGCGATGTAGAGGATCTTGCCGACCGTCTTCTCCTCGGCCACCGCACGCGCGAAAGCCGTTCCCGCGTCTGCGGGATGCAGGAACTCGAACCGCGCGTCCGGGCTGAATTCGAACATGATGCTGGGGTCCTGCGCCTGCAAGTGGATCGGCGTCACCGCCGCGAGGCGAAGGATGCTCCAGCGCAGCCCTGATTCCCGGATCGCGGCCTCGCAGGCGACCTTCTGCCGTCCGTACTCGTCGGTCGGAGCGACGGGCGTATCCGCCCGCAGCGGCGGCTCGCGGTCCTGCACCTCACCGAAGATGCCGATAGACGAGGCGAAGACGAGCCGCTTGGCGGTAGGGGACTCCTCCATCTGGGTGACCAGAGCACGGGTGGCGTCGAGGTTCACCTTGCGCGCCAGCTCCGGCGCCCGTTCTGAGTACGGCGGGATGATGGCTGCCAAATGGATGACCGCGTCCACCCCCTCTAACGCGTGTCGTACTGCCTGTGCATCGGTGATGTTGCCCCAGACGAAACGTGCTCCTCCGTCCAGAGTGGCGGCGAGCTTGCGCGCCCGACGAGAGTCGATGTCGAAAGCCACCACGTCGTGTCCCTCGTCGAGCAACGCCTGCAGCGTGGCAAAGCCGATGTTGCCCAGTGCGCCGGTCAACAGCACCTTCAATGTCGTGTCCTCGCTGTGGGTTTGGGGGCGGCCAGTTCACGCAGGGACGTCAGGAACAACTCGTCCATGCGCGGGCTGAGGTCAGCCAGCGTCGCCGCGCCGGCGAAACCGGCGGAGCCGAAGACACGCTCCAGCTCATCGGTGGCTGTTCCAGCGCCGATCGAAAGGCAAAGACAGGCAACACCATCGGCGCGAAGCTCCGCCAGTGCCCGATGGGAATCGGCTTCGGCGTAGCGCCCTTCGTAGCCGTGGTCGTACGGGAAACCGTCAGACAGCACCAGCAGCAATTTGTTCGGCGTGCCGGCCTGGGATTTGAGGATCTCACCCGCCCCCCGGATACCGGCGCCCAGGCGCGTATAGCTCTGCGGCTGCAGCTGATTGAGCCGGGCTCGTCCGACGGCGCCGAAACGCTGCCCGAACCCTTTGATGACCGGCAGGTGCACCGAGTGCCGGCCTTCGGAGCGAAACGCATAGACCGCAACCCGGTCGCCGAGTTCCTCCAAGGTGTGGGCCAAGGTGGCGGCGGCGCGACGCTGATGGTCGTGGACGGCGAGTCCGTGCGGATCGGTATCGGTACCGGATCCCGACGCGTCGACCAGGATGAGCACCCCCAGGTTGCGGGCCAACTTGCGACGTTCCTGATACACGTTTTCCGGCGGCGAGTGCCCGGAGCGCAAATCGACGAACAAGTCGATCAACGCCTCGATGTCGAGTTCGTCGCCATCGGGCCGGCCGCGAAGCACCTTGGGCCCCAGGCCCACCCGAGCCAACCGTCGCCGCAGCACCTCGTCGTGGGTGACGGCCGCGTCTTCGACGGCGGCATTGTCTGTCAGCGGAAAGTCGATGACCCGGCACCACCGCGGCCGGTATCGGTTGCGGTGGACGTCCCATTCCGGGTACAGCGCCCCGCCCACACCGACCGCAGCCCCGGGATGGCCGTCGTCGGTGAAGTGGATCCGCGCGGGCAGCGGTCGCGCCTCGGGTCCCACGGTGCGTGCCCGTCGCGCGGAGCGGACCTGCAATTCAGCACCGGCGGCGCCGTTGTCACCGCCACTCGAGGTGCCGAGCAGCTTGCGTAGGTAGTCCGAGACGGTCTTCGAGGCGACCAGTGGATTGTCGAAGAGTTTGAGTATCTTGCTTTCTCGCGGCTTCTCCTCGTCCTCCTCGCCGTCGTCTGCGGGTGAGTCGACGAGGTCGGTTGCCAGCTGCAGTTGCATGTCGGTGGGTCGCGCCCCGGGTGCGCTAGATGCTGCCAGCAGCTGGGCGGGTCTGAGGACTCCGAACCACGGCGGCGGGTCGCCGACTTTGCCTCGACCCGTGGCCTTTTCGAGTGACTCCTCGGCGCTGGCGGTGCGGGGATCCATGTCGAGGCCCACCCGTCGGGCAAGCGGGAGACTCTCGGAGAGGGCGGTGAGCACCCGGCAACCCTCCAGCGCCAGATAGCGGCGCGCCGCCGCTGGCCGCGCCCGCAGCGGTTTGATCAGCCGCGGGTTCAAGCTGCCCGCGCCGAGCAGCGCGCTCTGCAGCAGCACCTCGCGGCGTTGATCGGCGACGGGACGTCCGGCAGAGACGAAGACGATCCGCCCGTTGGTGTGCGGAGCGGCACCGGATGTCGCCTCGGCAACATCGACGGCCCTGCCCGCCACGAAGGTAGCCAGCAACCGGAACCGGTTCAGCTCCTTGACAGTTGACTCTGTCACGGTGTGGGCAGCACGGCCTCGACGAGTTCCCCGAGGGCGCGGATCACGTCGCGGTCATCGGAAAGGACACGAACGACTGCCGACTCGACCGCGCTGCGCAGGCTCAGCCCCTCTGCGACGAGGCCGCCGGCCAGTATCAGCATCCGGGTCGAGGACACTTCACCCAGTGGGGACCCGTCCAGGTTCCTGATCGCGTTGCCGAGCCGGACCAGGGTGCGTGCGGTCGCGAAGTCGATACCCGCCTCATAGGCAACGACTTCCGTCTCGATCTCGGCCGGCGGGAAATCCAGCTCGATCGCGACGAAGCGCTGCCGAGTCGACTCCTTGATGTTCTTCAGGACGCTCTGATAGCCGGGGTTGTAGGAGATCACGAGCTGAAACCCGGGTGCCGCGCGCAATGTGGTGCCGAGCCGATCGACTGGAAGCTCACGGCGATGGTCGGCCAGCGGGTGGATGACCACCGTCGTGTCCTGTCGCGCCTCCACCACCTCGTCCAGATAGCAGATTGCGCCTTCGCGTACGGCTCGCGTCAGGGGCCCGTCCACCCAGACCGTTTCGCCGCCCTTGAGCAGGAAGCGTCCCACCAGATCGGCCGACGTCATGTCCTCGTGGCCGGCGACGGTGATCAGGTCGCGTCCGAGTTCGTGCGCCATAGCCTCCACGAACCGGGTCTTTCCGCATCCGGTCGGCCCCTTGAGCAGCACCGGCAGACCGCGGCGCGCGGCGGCACGGAACACCTGTGCTTCGTCGCCGACTGCACGGTAAAACGGCGCGGTGCGATCAGTTTCAACGGCGGGCACACTGTTGGTCAGCAAGTCACTTTCCCCGTTCCACCGAAACGGTCTTCGGTAATTCCACCCCGGGCGGCAGGACCAGCTTGCCGTCGGTGTTGATGTAGCCGGAACCATTGCGCGGCATCGGAAGTGACGGATCCGGGCACGGCCGATCGGTTCCGTCCCCGCAGATGCCCATCAAGAAATAAGACCGTTTCAGTACGTCATCGGGCCAAGGCTCGGCGTGCATGGCGAACCATTGCGCCGGCAGGTTGTAGAACACGAAGAAGAACGCGCTGCACGCGGCGAAGATCGCCAGGAAGCGGGTGACCTGCTGTCTGACGACCCCGCCCCGGATGCGTTCGAGACCCCGCTCGACGAATGTCCGGCCCCGGTCGTCGGTGAAGTAGCGCAGACAACACAGTCCCGCCTGTACACCTCCCCACATCAGTCCTTCGTAGAGCGGCCACTGATAGTAGGTGCCCGCGTTGATCGACCAGGCCCGGATGGCGCCGGGATAGGTGAACAGCCCCATCGGCATCAAGAACAAGCCCTCGATGACCAGGTCGAAGAAGAACGCCCACACCACGACAACGCCGATCAGACCGAGGGTGCTGACATTGGGCCAGCGCGCCTTGACCTTTCGCATCACCCAGCAACCAAGCATCGTGCACAGCAGAACAAACGAGTAACCCGGTGCGTTCATCAGCAACGGTTCGGCCATCATCCGGCCCGGTTCGCCGAATGACTGCCAGCCGGGCACGTTCAGCACCCAGGAGCCGCGATTGAGCATCCAGGTGTTGTACGTGCTCCAGGTGTTGAAGTAGTTCAGCAACGGATCCTGGAAGAAGATCAGGCCGCAGGCCACGAACAGCATGCCGTCCAGGGTGATCCGCCGCTCGCGCCGCCAGGGTCGGATGAGGAAATGCCAGATGGCCACCGGATAACCGATGACGATGACGCCGGTCCAGGTAAGAAGAATCGCCTTCATGAACGTCGGCGGGTCGCTCGGACCGGTAGGCACTCGCTCGAAGTTCGGTCCGCTGATCCAGCTGATCCAGACGAACAACTGGAAAGCCAGAATCACTCCGCCGACGATCGCCCAACCCCGGACGGGCCCGGAGGGGCGCTTCGCCTGCGTACCGAGCGCGGTGGCTCCGCCGAGCCGCTCGGTGACGACGGGCGCATGATGGTTCATCAGTTCACTCACGAAACAGACTCCTGGATAGTCAAACTCACTTACCCCGTTCGACCGGGACCGTCTTGGGCAGCTCTACGCCGGGTGGAAGGACCAGCCTGCCTTCGTTATTCACGTAGCCGGAGCCCTTGCGGGGCATCGGCAGCGCAGGGTCGGGGCAGGGTTGGGTCGTCCCGTCGCCGCACGTTCCGCCGAGAAAGTACGAGCGCTTCAGCACGTCCTGCGGCCACGGGTCGGCGTGCAGGCCCATCCACTGCGCGGGAACGTTGTAGAAGAAGAAAAAGCACGCGCTGACCGCGGCGAAGATGGCCAGGAAACGGGTGAACTCGCGTGCCGCGAATCCGCCTCGCAGTTGGTCGATTCCGCGTTCGACGACGGTACGGCCGCGGTCGTCGGTGAAGTAGCGCAGACAGCACAGCCCCGCCTGGACGCCACCCCACATCAGCCCCTCGTAGACCGGCCATTGATAGTAGTGGCCGGCGTTGATCGAAACTGCCCGCATCGCACCGGGATAGGTGAACAGGCCGGTCGGCAGCAGCAGGCAACCCTCCATCACGAAATCCAGGACGAAGGTGAAAAGGTATGTGACGCCGATCAATCGGATGTTGCTGATGTTCGGCCACCGCGCCTTGACTTTGCGCATCACCCAACACCCGAGGATGGTGATCAGCAGCACCCCGTATGCGTAACCCGGCGCATTGGTCAACAATGGTTCGGCGACCTGACGGCCCGGTTCCTCCGGTGACATCCAGCCCGGTATGTGCGACGACCACGACCCGCGGTTGAACAGCCAGGTGTTGTAGGTGCACCAGGTGTTGAAGTAGTTGAGCAGCGGATCCTGGAAGAACATCAGCCCCATCGAGGCGAACAGCATGCCGTCGAGCGTGATACGGCGCTCGCGCCGCCACGGTCTGACGATGAACCACCACACGGCAAACGGCAGACCGGCCCAGAGCACGATCGCGTTCGCCATCAGCGGCACCTTCATGAACAGCGGCGGCTCCGTCGGCCCGGCCGGGACGCGCTGGAAGTAGGGGCCGGTGATCCACCGAATCCACACATAGACCTGCAGGGCAAGCACCGCGCCGCCGGCAACGGCCCAGATCCGCACCCGCTGGGACGGATTTTGCGCACCGAGGCCGGCCACCTTGCCGGCTGACTCGGTGACGACCGGCCGCTCCTGCTGCCTGAGCGGTTTGCTCACGATGAAGTCCCCCTTGGTGACTGACCTTCGGCAATATACCAACGAGTATCTGGATGAACAATGAGCTTCTCAGATCCCTGTGGCACAATCGGCCGCATGCCGGAGCGCTGGACGCGGGAGCGACGACTCGAACACACCCGCTCGCTGCTGCTGGATGCCGCCGAGGATGTCTTCGCCGAAAAGGGCTTCACCGCAGCAACTCTCGACGACATCGCCTACGCTGCCGGATACACCAAGGGCGCCATCTACAAGCACTTCGCCACCAAGGAAGATCTGTTCCTGGCGGTCAGCGACCGCTATTGGCGGCGCTATTTCGACAACTTCGCCGAGGTGATGTCGACCGCGACGCACATCGGTGCCCGCGAACTCGACGAGATCGCCGATCGCTGGCGGCAGCTGAGCCGCGACCGCGGCGCCGAGCACGCCGCGCTCGGGCACGAGTTCACGCTCTATCTGCTGCGCAACGCCGAAGCGCGCGAGCGGGTGTCCGCCAAACGTGCGGAGGTCGTGGAGGCGCTGGGCAAATTCGTCGTGGAGGGCATCGACCGGCTCGGGGGAGCGTTGCTGATTCCGCCGTTGACGTTCGCGCACATCCTGGTGGCCACCACGGACTCGGTGATGCTGGGCACTCAACTCGACGACGTCGACCTGTTCCGGCCGATGCTGGAGATGTACGTGTCGGTGATCAAGCTGCCCTGACCTCCGGCAGTGCGTCCCGGACTCGGGACACGACTCAATACGGGTCGATGTGGGTACTAGAACCGCAAACCACCCTCACCGCCGGCACGTATTGAGAGGTCGACATGCAGCGCCCTGACACGATCATCGAAATCCATCGTGAACGCGTCCAGGATCAGACCGCCGAGATGGTCGGCGGTGACAAGTACACCGAGTCCGTCGACGGCACCGGCTACTCCGCGACGGCCACGCTGGACCTCACGCTGGACCGCGTCTGGTTCATCCTCGATTCGCACGAGCGGCCGTGGCAGGAAGAGATCGACGGCGAAACCCGAGACCCGTTGCGGCACTTCGCGATCGACTTGGCAATCTTCGATTCGAAGATCGTCATCGACTCGGTGACCTGCATCCCGCTGGTGCAACTGCCACCGGCGACGGTCACCATCCCGGACGGCCCGCGCGAGGGTGAGTCGCGCGAAATCGCCTACAACGAGATTCCGTTGTTCGGACGGTTGACGGTGCACGATCAACTCGAGCCGCACGAAATCGAACCGGGCAAGCAGACGGTGGTGCTGAACCTGACCGAGCAGGACGCTCCCGTCCTGGTGGCCGGTCCGCCGCCGGACGAATACACCGGCCGTCTGTTCGGCTCACACCTCGAGCGCCGCGAGGATGGTCATACCGTCTTCGCCGGCCAAGACCCGCGGGTCAGCTGGGAACTCGACTATGCCGAGGCGTACTGGATCACGCACAGCATTGCCGGGCAACTGCTGGTCAACCTGGAGCGAGTGCAGCACCCCACTACTTCCGACGACGAATTGCGGACCCGGGTGCTCGACTCCCTGGCCGCGCAAATCGCCGATGCCGTGCGTCCCAAACTCGCCGAGGAGGGCGAGGGCGGCATCGTGAACATCATGCCCACACCGGTCGACATCGACCCGGACGCGCAGGACGACTCCACCTTCAAAGACCTCGACGCCGTCGTGCAGCGTTTCGAGATCGGGGAGGACACCCACGAGTCGCTGGTGATCCAGCTCAAGACGCTGCGCGAGTTGCCGACGGGCGAAGAGTTGCCCGCGTCGATACTGGCCGAAAACCCGCGTGAGAAAGCAGGATTGGCCGTCACCGGGTGGAGCATCCTGCGCCAGGTCCGGGACACCGTGATGAAGAACTTCGGCCTGGAGGAAAGCGACTTCGTGGCCGAGGTGCCCTGTGTGCTCAACGGTCCCAAGACCGTCAACATCGGCGGCGACGATCGCTGCCTGGACGCCATTGCCGCCGATATCCTGCCGCGCACTGAAGAAGGCCGGTTGGTCATCGACGGCACCGTCAGCGCGGACACGAAGCTCTACGATTTCAAGGCGAATTTCAAGGTCACCTACGAAATGGGTCTCGACGACATACCGCGCGATCCCGACCCCAGCGAGGCACACTACGCCGACCTGGAAACCGTCGAGGCTCTCGAGCGTTCGTTGAGCGCAGCCGGCGACAAGAAGCGCGCCGGTGAACTCGACGAGCAGGACTACGAGGCGATAGTCAAGCACGTCAGCGACCAGTTCGAGGCGCTGCCCCGCACGGTCGGAGTGCGTCCGACGCAGAATCCGCCCGAGCCCGAGGTGAACGCGGAATTCGGGCTGACATTGGCCGGCAAGGCCGCGACGGCGGCCGGCGCGGCGGCCGTGGTCGGTCTGCTCGCGCTGCCCGTGACGTGGGCCGTGGGGGCGGGGGTGGGCGCCAGCGCCGGAAGCGTGCTGACGCTGGCGATCGTGCAGTACATCGGCACGTTGCTGACCATCGACTGGTTCGGCGCCGGACTGGGGTCGCGCCAGGTCAAGAAGTCGCTGAACGACCGCCCGGAGGGGACGTTGCTGCCCCCGCTCGGAATCCCGGTGGACGCCAATCTGAATCGTCAGCGCCTCGCGGTCTACTTCCGTCCGGTCCCGGCGAAGCTCTGGGTCGATTGCGTCAATATCAAGTCCGACGAACACGACAGCGACCGCGAGGAGATCCGGGTGGTCGGAGGCCGGTGGCCCAGCGATGGCCAGCCCTGGAAGCTGTCCAACGACGACGCGATCCTGTTCGCGGATTCCGGTGAGTTGGAGCTTTTCGTCACCCCGGACAACGCGGCGGGCGACGATCTGCAGATCAGCGTCGCCACCACCGCGGACGGACAGCGCATCCTGCGGACGACGGGGGAGGGGCCGGGCGCGCTGCACCGGCTTCCGCGGTGCGACGGGCCGGCCGAGGAGCCGGCGTAGCAGATTGGAGGTCAGTCGTTGCGGTGCAGGAACCCGTGCAGAGTCGCCTGGACGAGTTCGTCGACGATGACTTCCCGGGAAGGTTGTCTCTCGCCGAAGTAGGTCGACCGCAACGCGACCATGCCGACGATCATCGCCACCGTGGAGTGCGCGGGCAGGTCGGGCTGGCTGGAGCGAAAACCGCGTAACTGCATGCCTTCTGCGCTGATCCCACCGAGCACCGCGAGCGCCCTGCGGATGTCGTCCATCCCGGTGCCGGCGATCTCGTCTCGACTGAAACTTTCCGAAGCCAACAGCGTCAACAACAGTCCGCGATGTTCCACCAGCACGTCGTAGAGCTGTCCGACGAAAAGGCGTGCCAATTCCTCTTCTTCGGTCTCCTCGGGGATGATCGATTGCCACGTCCGCCCGAATTCGTCGACGAAGTTCGTGAACGGAACGACGAGCGCTTCCCGGAACAACCCGGCCTTGGATCCGAAGTTGCGGAAGAGCAGGTATTCGCTGACTTCGGCGGCCTCGGCGATCTCACGCGTGGTGGTGCTGCGGTAGTCCTGGCGCCCGAACAGCTCACGGGCGGCGTCGAGCAGCAACCTGCGGGGCTCGCCTCGTGGCCGCCGGAGCGGTTGAACGGACGCTTCGGCCGCCGGCTTCTTCTTGGGCGCCGGTCGCGGGGACACGATTTCCCACGATAGTCCCTTGACCTTCCACTTAGAATAGTGTGCACTATTCAACGTCGGATTGTTCCCTGACGAAGGGGCGCGGACGTGGGCGCAGTCATCATGCTTGGCACGCTGTTCGGGTTGATCGTCCTGATTTTCGGGCTGGTCTATTACTTCGATCCCGAAGCGCGTGGCGGCGGCCGGGACGAGCCGGTCCAGTGAGCGGCGAACTGACGCCGCTGCTCACCGGAGCGGTCATCTTCGGCTGGGGAAGCGGCATCGCGTTCACCGCTGCGGGTGTGTATTTGAGCGTCCGCCAACGCCGGTTGCACCCGCTGCTTCTGCTGTGTATCTCGGCGATCTCGTTCTCCTGGATCGAGGCGCCCTACGACTGGGCGATGTATGCGCAGTTCCCGCCGGCGCTGCCGCGGATGCCGTCGTGGTGGCCGCTGAACATGACCTGGGGTGGGTTGCCGTCGTCCGTGCCGCTGGGCTACATCGGGTATTTCTGCTTGCCCGCCGTGATCGGCGCGGCACTCGGGCAACGGGCGGCCGCGCGGTTCGGTTGGCGCCGGCCGTTTGCGCTCCTCGGCGCCGGCTTCGTGGTTGGCTTCTGTTGGGCGTTTGCCTTCAACGCGTTCCTGGGCGCCCGGTTGGGCGTCTTCCACTACGCCTACGTGATTCCCGGGCTTGCGGTGTTCGAAGGCACCAAGCACCAGTACCCGATCTACGATTCCATCGCCCTGGGCGTACAGATGATGGTCTTCGCTTATCTGCTCGGACGCACGGATTCCTTCGGGCGCAACGTCATCGAGATGTGGGCGGAGTCGAAGACGAAGAGCCGGGTCAAGTCGTCACTGCTGTCCATCGGCGCCGTCGTCCTGATCGGAAACCTGCTCTACGGCGCGGTCTTTGCGCCCCATCTGATAACCATGCTGAACGGCTATGTGACCTCGGGACCCGACGAGCAGCTGTTCCCCGGCGTACCGAATCAACCCAAGTGAGCCATGAGCCAACAAACCACGCAGCTTTACTACGACCCGTTCGACTATGACATCGACGACGATCCGTACCCGGTGTGGAAGCGGATGCGCGCGGAAGCGCCGCTGTATTTCAACGACAGGTACAACTTCTACGCGCTGAGCCGCTACCAGGATGTGGCTCCGGCACTGCATGATTGGCAGACCTACCGGTCGGGACGGGGCACCACCGCCGACATCTTGTTCAGCGGCCTCGAGGTACCGCCGGGCATCCTGCTGTTCGAGGATCCGCCGCTGCACGATCTGCACCGAAAGCTGCTGTCCAGGGTGTTCACCCCGCGCCGGATGCTGGCCGTCGAAGACCTGGTGCGTGAATCATGCTCGCGCGCACTGGATCCGCTGCGCGACCTGGACGGCTTCGACTTCGTCGCCGATCTCGGCGCGATCATGCCGATGCGCACCATCGGCTACCTGTTGGGCATCCCGGAGGAGGGGCAGCAGGAGATCCGCGACCGCAACGACAAGAGCATCACGGTCGGCGCGGAGCAAGGCGACATCAGCGCCACCATCTTCCAGGATTCGATCGCGCTGTTCGCCGAGTACATCGAGTGGCGCGCCCAGCACCCGTCCGACGATTTGATGACCGAACTACTCAACGCCGAGGTAGAGGAACAAGACGGATCCCGGCGCCGACTCGACCGTACCGAAGTCCTCGCCTATACCGCGATGATCGCCGGCGCCGGCAACGAAACCACCGCCCGGCTCATCGGATTCATGGGTCAGCTGCTGGGCGAGCATCCAGCACAACGCCACGAATTGGTCGCCGATCCCTCGTTGATCCCCGGCGCGGTGGAGGAGACCCTGCGCTACGAGCCGCCTTCCCCGGTGCAGGCACGTTACGTCGCCGCCGACGTCGAGTTGTACGGGCAGACCGTCGCCGAAGGGTCGTACATGCTGCTGCTCAACGGGTCCGCCAACCGCGACGAGACGAAGTTCGTCGAACCCGACCGCTACGACATCCACCGCAAGGGTGGTCATCTCAGTTTCGGACAGGGACTGCATTTCTGCCTCGGTTCGGCACTGGCACGTCTGGAGGGGCGGGTCGCTTTCGAAGAGGTCCTGAAGCGATGGACAGACTGGGAAGTCGACTACGACAACGCAATTCGGGCCCGGACGTCCAGTGTGCGGGGATGGGCGCGACTGCCGGTCAGGACGACTTGACCGAGCCGCCGGAACGAACTTGTTTCGTTTCTCCCGCGATTGGTTAGCCAACGGTCACACCTTCGGGAGGTATGCAATGAGCGATTACAAAGTCGTGCTGGTAGGTACCGACGGATCCGACACGTCCCTTCGCGCCGTCGATCGCGCCGCGAAGATCGCCGCCGAATCGGGTGCCAAGCTGATCGTGGCGTCGGCGTTCGTGGACGACGACGACCGCGGCGGCGGTCCGGATCCCGACCAGGCGCGCGACGAGAAGTACCGCACCCAGGGCAACGCGCCGGTGTACGACTTGCTTCGCAAAGCCGCTGACCGGGCGCGCGACGCCGGCGCCACCGACGTCGAGGAACGCGCCGTCGAAGGGGCGCCGGTGGATGCGCTGCTGGAACTGGCCGACGATTCGAAGGCCGACTTGATCGTGGTGGGCGACGTTGGGGCCAATTCGCTGGTCGGGCGTGTCGTCGGTTCGGTGTCCAAAGCCGTCTCCAAGCGCGCGCAGACCGAGGTGCTGGTGGTGGAGACCGAAGACTGAGGTCAATTCCCGGGGACCCATAGGGTCACTTCTTCGAAACAATGTCGCCACAGTCCTACCCGCCAGCAGAAGGCGGGGCGACGATGAGTGGCAGCCAACAGGGAGGCAATGTTTCGATGCGAATGGTTGTCCTGGCCATGCTTGTCGCCGCTCTCAGCGTGCTCAATCCACTGACCGCGCCCGCCTACGCCGAACCGACATGCGGGGTCAATCTTGCTGCGCCGGAGATTCAGACGGCGGTCAAATCGCTGCCGGTGCTACCGGACAACTCGGCCTGGGATACCAACACCCACAGCTTCGACCCGAGCAGCAATTACAACCCGTGCACCACGCTGTCGACGGTGATCATCACCGTCCTGGGCGCTACCGGAAGCTCGCCTGACCTCGCCCTGCTGTTCCACAAGGGCGCGTTCGCCGGTGTCGCCACCGCGAAGGCATTCCCGTTCACGTCGTTGAACACCGCCAAGACCACCGACGACACGGTCGCCCTGGACTACAAAGACGGCCGCAACGTCTGCACCGCATGCCCCGGCCCGATCACCACCACGCGTTACCAGTGGCAGGGCAGCCGCGTCGTCGCGCTGGACGCCGAACCGACCTGGTGACGCCGCACGCTTGGACAAATGGTGCGCGGCGGACAAGATGTATCCCATGCACGTTGCACAGCCACACCGTAACCGCCGACGCCCGTCTCCCGGTTCGGTCCTGAGAGCCAGCGTAACCCGTTGTGCTGCAATGCTATTGGCGGGCATGGCCGGCCTGGGACTGTTGGTCGGGCCGCAATCGGCAAACGCCGCACCGCGGCCCGCGGCGCCGGCACTGGCCTCCGACCCCGCGCTGCTGGCCCGGGATCTGGTGGCCGACGAGCAGGCGCTGCGCGACCCGTCGTCGTCGGAGGCCGTTCTGCAGGCCGCCGCACTGCGCCAACAGGCCGCCTACCGCGCCATCGGGCGCCACCCGGAGTGGGAGTCGACCGTGCGCCCGATCATTCCGGCGTCGCTCACCGCGACCTACGACCTCAATGTCGACGCCCGCCACCACCTGCAGGCGCTGAACGCCGGCGAGGCGAAGCCCACGCTGCCCGCGTGGCGGATAGATGCGCCGGCTTCCACCGGCGAGCTGCTGGGTTACTACCGTGCCGCCGAGGCGGCCAGCGGCGTCGGCTGGAACTACCTGGCGGCGATCAATATGGTCGAGACCGCGTTCGGTCGCATCTCCGGGGTGAGCACTGCCGGCGCCCAGGGGCCGATGCAGTTCCTGCCGTCGACGTTCGCCAGCTACGGCGAGGGCGGCGACATCCGCTCACCACGCGACAGCATCATGGCGGCTGGTCGCATGCTCGCGGCAAACGGGTTCGCCGGAAACCGCGACGGCGCCATCTACAGCTACAACCATTCGAGCCACTATGTCGGAGCGGTCAACGATTACGCCGCGGCGATCGGCGGCGATCCGGCGGCATTCGCGGCCTATCACCGTTGGGATGTCTACTATCTGACCACCTCGGGCGACGTGTTGCTGCCGGTCGGTTACGCCGCGTCCGAACGCATCCCGGTGGCGGACTACCTGGCTTCACACCCCCAGTAGCCACGCCTGCGCTGTCGTCCAGCGCACTCAGGTCATGCACACATTGGAAAACACCAGCACCGGCCACGACACGATGGAACCCAGAAATGACACCACCAGGTCGGCGCCGTGCAATCGGTGCAGATGCGTGGTGTGCGTCAACGACCAGACGAGTCCCACGATGAAATACGGGACGCCCACGATCACCGCGAGGCCGATCAGTTCGGCGATGGTCATCCGGTAATCGAGCAGGTTGCGAAGTTTGGTGAGCATCACCGCTATGTTAACTGCAATTCCGCACAATCGTTGCCCAGCACGGTCGGTTGTGAGAATCTGGCGATACCTGCTGAGCGCGGGTTTGACGCGATGAAAGCTAGGGTTGAGTTAATGACTGTTTCGCCAGAGCCGTCGGTTCTCCGTTCGGCGTTGACCCTCGAGCGCACCCGCATCCAGGTCACCCGGCAAACGGCGCGCTGGACCGACGCACCAGTCGACGTGCGCCATGCGATGGACTTCTGGTCGTTCGCGGCCGGCGCGGCGAATGTGATCATGCAGCTGTCGCGGCCCGGCGTGGGTTACGGCGTGGTGGAATCGAAGGTCGATTCCGGCAACCTGCTCAAGCACCCCTGGAAACGGGCCCGCACCACGTTTCAATACCTGGCCGTCGCCGTGTTCGGAAACGAGCGGGACCGGGCCGCATTCCGCGACGCCGTCGACGGCGCGCACCGGCACGTCAGGTCCGCGCCCGAGAGCCCGGTCCGCTACAACGCCTTCGACCGCAACCTGCAGCTGTGGGTGGCCGCGTGCTTGTTCGTCGGGTTGGAAGACACCTATCAACTGCTGCGCGGGCCGATGAACGACGAGCAGGCCGAACAGTTCTACCGCTCCGCGTGGCCATTGGGCACCACCCTGCAAGTACTCGAAGAGCAATGGCCACCGACTCGGAAAGCGTTCGACGACTACTGGATTGACGCCTGCGCACAAGTCGAGATCGACGAGACGGTAGGCGCTTATCTGCACGACCTGATCGAGCTGCGGATGATCAACCCGTTGTTGCGGTTGCCGTTTCGTCATTTGCTGAAGTTTCTGACGGCCGGGTTCCTGGCGCCGGTCTTCCGTGAGGCCCTCGGGGTGTCGTGGAGTGAGGCCAAGCAGCGCCGCTTCGAAATGCTGTTCCTGCTGGTGGCTTTCGTCAACCGCTTTCTGCCGCCGTTCATCCGGCAGGGTGGCAGTCACGTGCTGCTCGCCGACGTACGCCACCGCGTTCGGCGCGGGCGCCCGTTGATCTGAGGACACCGATGACGGAACCCAACGGCGGTATCGACCGAGTCGAGCGCGGTCTGAACGGGCTGCGGCGACTCCTGGAGCACCGGGTCAGCATCGCGGCGCTGATCGAAGTCGCGGTATGGCTGGCGCTTCCCTATCTGTGCATCGGCCTGGTGTGGGCATTCCTGCACGAGAGCCAGGTCGAGCGAATCGAGACACGGCTGGCCACGGTGCTGCCGGTCGACGCCAACATCGTGGCCTTCGGGGTGGTGACCCTGTTCTGGCCGGCCTCGATTCAGCTGGCGAACGCCTGCCCGACGCGCTGACGGCACCGCGGGCAGCCATACTTGCGACGGTCTCGATCGCAAGGAGTGCGGTATCAGGTGAAAGTACATCTGCAAGTCGAAGGCGCACCGGACAAGGTGCGGGACAGCGTGCGGCAAATCGCCGAACTGGGAGCCGACGGCCTGTTCACCTTCGAGGGACCCCACGACGTGTTCTTCCCGCTGGTCGTCGCAGCGGGCGAGAGCGACCTGGAACTGATGACCAACGTGGCGATCGGCGGGCCGCGCAGCCCGATGCATCTCGCGCACTCCGCCTACGATCTGCAGGTCTACAGCCACGGCCGCTTTCGGCTCGGACTGGGCTCGCAGATCAGGGTGCACATCGAGAAGCGCTACGGTGCGCAATGGGGCAGACCGGCAAGCCGGACGGCCGAGCAGGTGGCCGCGCTCAAAGCGATCTTCGCGGCCTGGGAAGGTCAGGCGCCGTTGAAGTTTCGGGGCGAGTTCTACACCCACACGTTGATGCCGCCCAACTTCAATCCCGGCCCCAACCCGTACGGCCCCCCGCCGGTGTTGATGGGCGCCCTCGGACCGGTGATGACCCGCAAGGCCGCCGAAGTGGCCGACGGACTGCTGGTGATGCCGTTCAACAGTGCGCGCCACCTCGCGCAGCGGACCGAGCCCGCAATCGCCGACGGTCTCAGCGCATCCGGGCGCTCGCGAGCCGACCTGCAGGTGATCGCGCAGGCCATGGTCGCCGTCGGAAGCAACGAAGCGCAACTGGCCGCCGCAATCCAAGGGGTGTCAACGCTGATCGCGTTCTACGGGTCGACGCCCAACTACCGCCCGGTGCTCGAGGTCGAGGGCTGGGAAGATCTGCAACCACGCCTGAATGCCTTGTCCAAGACGGGTGACTACCCCGCCATGCGGGCGCTGATCACCGAGGAGATGGTGCGTACCATCGGCATCGTCGGCAGCCCGGCACAGTGCGTTGCCGAGATCGAGAATCGTTTTGGTGCAATGGCTTCCGACGTCTGCTGTTATTTTCCGGGTTATGCGCCCACCGACGACGACCTCGCCGAGCTGGTGCGTGGGCTGCACGGCGCCGAGCGTCGCCGCGAACAACCGTAGTTTGTGACCGGCGGCAGGTCGCACACGGCCCGCGACCGCAGTCAGGACCTGCATCGCGGTCCCGACGTTGACCGACGTGACGCAACTACTGCAGCGCAACCCCGAGTTCGTCGGCGAAGACGCGGATCATGTGCTGTACGCCAATCTCGTTGCGGCCGATAATCATATGGTCGTGCTGGGCATGGCGCACGCCTTCACCACACTGGGGCAGCATCGCGAAGTCCTCGTCACGGACTGCGGCGTGGACGGCCTCGTAGATCGCGTCGTAGTTGGTCCGCATCTCGTCGTTGGTCGCCGGGACGCGTCCCATCCAGCTGTGCCGCACCGTGCACCGGGTGGGGTCGCCGGCCGGCAGGATGTCGATGATCTCGACGCCCACCGGGCTGTTGGCCAGGATCAGATTCGGATACACCCAGAAGATCACGCCCATGTTCGACAGCGGGTCTCGGGCGGCGGCAGCGTCGTTGTGCACGTTGGTGATCCAGGTGAACGGGAAACCGATCCGGTGGTGCCTGCCGAACGAGTCGTAGACCGAGGTGTTGGCCAGGGTGTTCTGCCCGATCAGGCTCTCGCCGTGCACGAACGGGAAGTGATATCCCTCGGCGAAGGCCTCCAACGCACCTTTCCAGGACACCTCGGAGACGAATTCACGCTCGGTGTGGTACCCGAACGAAGAGTAGTTCATCGACTCCAGCTCGGCACCCAGCGATCCCAGATGGGCTGCGACATCAATGCTTTCGCCGGCTGTTAGCACGGCCCAAACGAAACCGTGGCGCTCCTCGGAGGGCAACTCGACCAGACCGTAGTCGGCGAAATTCATCGAGTCGAATCCGATCCTGCCCGGCACCATGAACAGCTCGCCGGTGTTCTTGTAGGTCCACGCGTGATACGGACACACGAACCGCGAAGCGTTTCCGGAACCGCAGGCTGGTTTGGCCCCGCGATGGCGGCAGTAGTTGAGGAAGACGTGACTCGTCCCGGTGCGGTCACGGGTCACCAGCAGCGAATCGCCCAGCACCGAGCGGACCACGAAGTCGTTGCGTTGCGGCAGTTGCGCCGAGGGCACGATCGCCAGGGGTACCCGGCGCAGGATCTGTGACTCCTCGAGTTCGGTGAGCTTCGGGTCGCGGTAGTAGTGCAGCGGCACGCGGAGTTCACGCTCGGCCATGTCGGTGGTCTTGTCGAGCGCGTGTCGCAGGGCACGCAGGGTCAGGGCTTCGTCGTGGCTGCCGACCGGCACGTTCAAGGTGGCTGTCATCGGGATCTCCTGGAAGGGGCTGCGCACTTGACCATACAGGACGATTTGTTTGTATTGTCAAGCTCGAACTGTGGAATCATCGACGGATGCGCAGGCACGGCTGGTCGGGTGACATGCCGGTCGACGACGAGGATGCGGTGCGCCGCATCGTCGCAGCGGCCAGGACCGCGATCGAGCAGTCGGGTGGAGTGAACGTCTCGGCGGTCTCCCAGGCGCTCGGCGTCACCCGCCAGACGGTGTACCGGTACTTCCCGACCCAGGAGGCGCTGCTGACGGCCACCGCGATGTCGGCGGTCGAAAGTTTCCTCGATCGGCTTGCCGAGGACCTGCGCGACGTCAACGACCCGACGGACGCAGTGGTGGAGGGCATCGCCTACACCTTCGAACAACTGCCGCACGACCGGTATCTCAGCTTGGTCATGCAACCCGGCAAGGCCAGCGCGTTCGCGACGGGCGTGACTTCCGACGTCGCGATCGGTTTCGGTCGATCGATTCTGCAGCGATTCGACATCGACTGGGCGACAGCCGGATTCGTCGATCGCAAACTCGACGAACTGGTCGAGTTCATGCTGCGGATCCTGCAGTCGCTGATCCTCGACCCCGGCCGGCCGAGGCGGACCGGGGCCGCGCTACGACGCTATCTGCGCGAGTGGGTGGCGCCCGCGGTGCGGGCCCACGCTAGATCTTGAAGCGTCCGGCGAACGCGCGCAGCGGCAGGTCGGCGCTGGTGATCAGGCCCGGGGGAGCGGCCACGACCGACTTGATCGAGTTCAGCGCGGGCAGGCCGGTAACCGTCATGCCGATGGAGGCGAAATTGTCCGGGTTGGACAAATCCACGCCCGGCTTCGGGAAGATCATGTGCTTGTTGTAGATGCACGGGTCGCCCTTGATCTGAGTGATGTAGCAGCCCTTGATATCCCAGCTCGGGTCGGTGTGCGGCGTCATCTGCCACTCCAGGTGCGTTTCCACCCGCGGCACGCCGTCCACCATCCCCTGGTACTTGATGTAGTTGCCGCCCAGCGAGCCCTTGGGCAGGGTGTACCAACCGAGGTCGACGTCCTTGGTGCAGGCGCCCAGTTCGTAATCGAACTTCACCTCGTCGAGCGTGATGTCGAAGCAGTCGGCCATCATCAGCACACTGTCGGCGAACACGCGGGTGTACTTCTCCAGCTTGGACGGGATCGACGGATCATCCACGGGCAGGCCGTATCCCACCTCGATCCAGGTGTCCTTGGAGTGATGGCAGGACACGTCGACGGACTCGATGGTGGTGACGTTCTCGATCTCGGCGACATCGGCCGAGCACACCACGCCCAGGATCTGGTTGACGCCGGGGTTCATGCCCGTCCCGTAGAACGTCGACCCGCCCTTCTCGCACGCTTCGGCCAGCAGTCGGGTGACCGGCTTGCCGGAGTGGTGCGGGTGGTTACGGTCGCGGTGCCAACCGGTGATCCAGTCGGCGGTGGTGACGATGTCGATCCCGGCCTCGAGGACTTTGACGTAGAGGTCCTCGTCCGGGAATACCCCGTGGAAGGTCAGCACATCGGGTCTGGCGGCGATGATCTCGTCGACGCTGCCGGTCGCTTTGACGCCATTGGCGGGCAAGCCGACCAGTTCCCCGACGTCCTTGCCGACCTTCTCCGGCGAATAACAATGCACGCCAATGAGTTCGAGGTCAGGCTGGGTGGCGATGCGCTTGATCATCTCCGATCCGACGTTGCCGGTCGCGACCTGGAACACCTTGACAGTCATAGCCTTACCTCTCCGGACCTCGGTTTCGACGCGGCCAGCTCGGCGGCACTGCCGCCCTTGCCGTCGGGATAGAACCTCTTGGCCCACTTGCGGATTGCGGTGAACCCCTCGTATTCCGCCGTTGCCAGCGCGGGCGGATCGGAATAGCGCTGGTGTGACCAGATGTGCACGTCTTGGGTGAATTGGCGAATCACTTCTTCACCGAACCCGAGGGCCTTGCGCTCGGCACGCTCGGCGTCGAGTCCCGTCCGCCCCGGAACGCGGCCGATGTAGACCATGAACCGCACGTCGGAGGTCCGTTCGTCGACGGGAGTGACGGCGGAGATGGTGCGGTTGTCGACCATTCCCCAACTCTTGGTCACCGCGATGCCCAGCCCGCCGTTGATCGCCTCCACTCCGCTCTTCACGTCCTCGATGCGCTGCTGGTCGTCACCTTCGAACGTGATGGTGAAGTCGACGTAGGACACCGGGTCGTCGAAGTCGTGGCGGGTGAAGATCGGCACGATCGGGGTGCTGTGCACGTATTTGAAGTGGGCGAAGTCGACCCCGTTCTCCAGTACGTACTGCGGATGCAACTCGAGATTCTGGCGGAACAGTCGTTGCTGCGGGTAATAGTCGTCGGGACTGCTGTCATCCGCGAAGCTGGCGAAGACGTCGGGTGCGTCGAAAAACGGTGCGCGACCTTCGATGTCGTGCCAGATGTACACCGACTCGTTGCGCTCGATCACCGGATAGGTGCGCACCCGCCGGCCCCGGTTGGGCCGGTCCTGATAGGGGATGCAGACGTTGCGTCCCTCCTGGCTCCACTGCCAGCCGTGGAAGGGGCACTGCAACACCTCGCCCACCACCGTGCCGCCGTAGCCCAGATGCGCCCCGAGATGCTCGCAATAAGCGTTCATCACGGTCAGCTGACCCGATTCGGCGCGCCAGGCGACCATCTCCTGGTCGAAGTACTTCATCGAGTAGACATCCCCGACGCCGATCTCGTCGGTCCACGCAACCTGGAACCATCCGGTCGGCTTCATCGACAGCGGCGGCTTCGCCATGCGCGGGGTCCTCTCGATCCGGTCCTGAAGTACTCTATGGAAGATTCATAAAGGAGTCAACGAAACCCGTATTTCGGCGTTAAGATGCGCAAATGGCGGTGGCGGACAGTGCGGGTCGCAGATCCAACAGGCGCGGTCTGGCCACCCGCGAAGCGATGCTGCAGGCGGCGCTGACCGCCCTGGCGTCGGGCGATCCGGGAGCTGTCTCGGCCAACCGCATCGCCAAGCAGATCGGGGTGACCTGGGGCACCGTGCAGTACCAGTTCGGCGACGCCGACGGGTTCTGGGCGGCGGTGCTGCATCACACCGCGCAGCGCCGCGCCAGCCTGTTCGCCAATCCCGACACGGGGGCTTCGCTGCAGGCGCGGGTGTCGGAGATCATCGACACCCTCTACGACGGGCTGACCGCACCCGACTCCCGGGCCATCGAAAACCTGCGTGCGGCGTTGCCGCGGGAACCCAGTGAGCTGGATCGGCTGTATCCGCGCACCGCGGCCGAACTGCGTTCCTGGGGCCGAAGTTGGCACGCCACCTGTCAGAAGGCGTTCGCCGATTTGCGGGTCGATCCGCAACGGGTGCGCGAGATCGCCACGCTGATCCCGGGGGCGATGCGCGGCCTGGCCTCGGAACGCCAGCTCGGCAGCTACGCCGATCTCGACGAGGCACGCCGCGGACTCACCAATGCCATCGTCGCCTACCTCGGCGAATCCGCCCGGACGTGAACTGGGTCTTAGGCGTTGGCGTTGCGCGTGAATGCTGGGCGTTGCGCGTGAATGCTGGGCGTTGCGCGTGAAGCGTGGGCGTTGCGCGTGAAGCGTGGGCGGGAAAATGGACCAGATCGCACCCTGAGTTCACTCTGAAAGCCCTGAGTTCACTCTGAAATCCCTGACTTCACAGTCGAAAGCCTCGGATACCTGTTCATGCCGCGGGGTCGGGTTTTGCAGGACGGCCGTGGCAAAAGGTGTGTGCGTTAACTGCCTCAACTCGCTCGAGCACGCCGAGCGTCACGCCAGCGTGGCGGCGAACGCCGAGCGTCACGCTAGCGTGACCACCACACGGACGAGCCAGCACCTCGCGAGTGTGCGCGCAGCCGCACACTCGACGCCAGCCCAGCGCGCCGAGCGTCACGCCAGCGTGGCCCAGCACGCCGAGCGTCACGCCAGCGTGGCCCAGCACGCCGAGCGTCACGCTAGCGTGACCACCACACCGACGAGCGAGCACCTCGCGAGTGTGTGCGCAGCCGCACACTCGACGCCAGCCCAGCGCGCCGAGCGTCACGCCAGCGTGGCCCAGCGCGCCGAGCGTCACGCCAGCGTGACCCAGCACGCCGAGCGTCACGCCAGCGTGACCGCCACACCGCCACCCGCAATGTGATCAATCCGGCCTCCTGGACAGGTTCATCCCGATAACCGGTGGGTACCAAAACTGGATGGACGTCGTGGGAACTGTGTTGAACGCCGGCCGGCAACTCGTCTCGACCTATCGCCGCACCGGGGCTGACGTGCCCTTCGGGGATCCGCTGCCGTCGCACGGCACCGAGATGGAGGGTTGGTTCTGGCGGATCTCCGACCCGGCGGAGGGCCGAGTGGTGGTCGCGCTGTGTAGCGAAAACCGGCATCCCGAGGGTGAATGGTCCACCGCTGCGATAGCGCTGCACCCCGGCGGTGTGGTGCGCTCGGCCGCGATCGACGGAGTCCGCGCCGACCGCACCGAATTCTCGGTGAAGGCAGAGGACGGCGGCGACCTGGTCGACGCGAGCCGCGATCGGCTCCGGATGGTGATCGGCGACAGCCAGGTCGACATGAAATTCGACGACGAATTCCGTTGGCCCAAACCTTTCGGCGGCGGCGGAGTGTTCTCGTCCGTCCCCTTCCTCAACCAGTACTGGCACCCCTACCGGCTGGGCGGCAAGGCGTCGGGCACGGTGACCAGCGGCGACGAGCAATGGACATTCACCGACGCCAATCTGTACTGCGAGCGCAATTGGGGAGCGGGTTTCCCGCTGCGTTGGTGGTGGGGTCAGGCGCATGACTTCGGCGACGCCGACGTGTGCGTGGCGTTCTCCGGAGGCCTGCTGGAGTTGGGCCCGTTCAAGCGCGACGTCACCGGAGTCGTTGTGCGACTTGGGGATCGAGTGCTACGCATCACGCCACCGGCATTGGTGTCCTACTCCGGCACCGACCTGCGGTGGCAGATCGAGGCGCGGACCGCCCGCTATCACGTCGAACTCGACGGTCGGGGCGTCGGAGATGGCCCGCACGTGCTGCCGGTGCCGTTGCCGGCCGAGCGCCGAAACATCGACACCGACTACGAATACCTGGCCGGCACGCTGCGCTGCACGGTCCGGGAATGGGGTCGGACCATCTTCGAGGGCACTTCGGAGTTGGCGGGTCTGGAGATCGGCAGTCGACCGGCCTGAGAAGTCCATTCGTGCTTGCTGAGACGGTAACCTCAATCGGGATGGCGGAGACGCGATGAGCGCGGGTCTGTTCGGCCTGCTGGACGATGTCGCGGCTTTGGCGCGCCTGGCCGCCGCCTCGGTCGACGACATCAGTGCCGCTGCCGGCCGTGCGACCGCCAAAGCTGCCGGAGTCGTTATCGACGACACCGCGGTGACACCGCAATATGTGCACGGCATCGCCGCCGAGCGCGAACTGCCGATCATCAAGCGCATCGCCCTCGGTTCGCTGCGGAACAAGCTGTTGTTCATCCTGCCCGGCGCGTTGCTATTGAGTCAGTTCGTGCCGTGGCTGGTGTTCCCGATCCTGATGCTGGGCGCTACTTACCTGTGTTACGAAGGCGCCGAAAAGGTTTGGGGTGCGCTCCAGGGTCACCAGGGGCAGTCCCAAGCGCCGCAGAGCGAAGACGACATGGTGTCCTCGGCGATCCGGACCGACTTCATCCTGTCCGCCGAAATCATGGTGATCGCGCTGAACGAGGTGGCCAAACAGGGGTTCGTACCACGCCTGGTCATCCTGATCGTCGTTGCGCTGGTGATCACCGCCGCGGTGTACGGTGTCGTCGCCGTGATCGTCAAGATGGACGACATCGGTCTGCGCCTCACTCAAACACGGTCGCGGGTCGGACGCCGCATCGGCCTGGGTCTGGTTGCCGGTATGCCGAGGTTGCTCTCCGTGCTCTCCACGGTGGGTACCGTCGCGATGCTGTGGGTAGGCGGCCACATTCTCCTGCTGGGTAGCCACAATCTCGGCTGGGAGGCGCCGTACGGTTTTGTGCACCATCTCGAGGACAAGGTCCATCACCTCGTCGAGTCCGTCGGCGGCGTGCTCGCGTGGCTGACCAACACCGCAGCGTCGGCGGTACTCGGGATTGCCGTCGGTGCAGTGGTGGTGGTCGTGGTGCACCTTTTCAAATTCGCCCGGCGGCGCCGGCCGTCGTAACCAGAGGAGCACGCCGTGCTGCTGGACGGGATCAACCACATCGCGCTGATCTCACGCGATATCGGCCGACTGCGCGAGTTCTACACCGAGGTATTCGAAGCCGAGGTCGGACCCACCAAGCCGCACGGCGAAAAGGGCGACGAGACGATGACCATGATCCGCATCGGTCCGCACACCGAACTCAATGTGGTGACGATCGAAGGCAATTCGGAGGCTGACCGGCAGACACCGATGTGGGGTCGTGGCCGACTCGACCACTTCGGCTTGCAGGCGGCGTCGGCGGAAGCCTTCGAAGCGATCCGCCGGCGGCTGATGGAGCGCGGTGCCAGCGACGGCAACGTCAACGACTTCGGTTCCGTGCGCAGCCTGTTCTTCCGCGACCCCGACGGACTGGAAGGCGAGGTCCTGATCACCAAGTAGTGGTCAGCGGCGGGTACTGTCCCAAATGCGTTGTGTCGCAACATCAACCGACGGGTGATGAGTCTGCTGAAAGTTGCGTCCGCCGCGACGGTATGTCTCGATCACCGCGGCGGGCACCTGCGGTTCCGTCAGTGGGCGGCTCGACCACTCGCAGGGCCGCACATGCACCAGGTCGACCGCGGCGGCTGCGTCGTCGGAGTCGACGAAGTAGGGGCCGCAGAGCCGTCCCAGCCAGAACAACCCGTCGGTGTCGCGGGTCCATACGAATGAGCCGTCGGGCACCTCGGCGAACCTCGCGACCCGCCGGGCCAGCCGTTCCTCCTCACCTGCACCGCGCACCAGCCGGCCGAACCCGCAGACACCGAGCCGACGGGCGCGTTCGATGGTTGCACTCACGTCGATGTCGTCGCAGCGAGATCGCATCGGCGCGCGGTACACGGCGGTCATGGCCACCATCTTGCGCGATGCTCGGAGCGGGCTGAGATCCTGCTTGCAGAGAACACCGATCGAAGGAGGCCCTCGATGGCGCGGATACCCGCTGCACTCGGCCTGACGGCCGAGGAACTGGACGAGCTGATGACGACTTCATGGAACATGCGGATCGCCACGGTGGGGCCGGGGCAACGGATCAACGTCACGCCGCTGTGGTTCGCCTGGGCCGCCGGTCGGGTGTACTTCTTCGGCCGCGGCCAAAAGATCGCCAATCTGCGGCGCAGCCCGATCTGCACCGTTCTGGTCGATCGCAACGAGCGCTTCCCCGAGCTCGTCGGCGCGATGTTCCAGGGCACGGCAACGGTATTGGAAGATGCCGAAGCCGAAGACGCCGACCCCCATCTGGAAGAGGTCCGCTGGCAGATGGGTTCGAAATACGCTGGCGGGCACGGTGAGCCGCAGAACGAAGAGCGAATCCGGTATCCGCAGACCGCTGTCGGGCGTTCGGCACGATGGGTCGTCTTCGAGCCCGACCGGTTGATCAGTTGGGACAATCACAAGTTGCCGGAACGCAAATAGACTCAGGTACCGCAGAAAGTCCGGTACACCCCGAAATCGACCGGGGCCGGCGAAGCGTAGCGATCCAGCCCCGGTCGCGGCGTGTAAGGGGCGCTGACGGCGTCGAGGAGCCCGTTCAGCGGATCGAGGTCACCTGATGTCGCCGCGGTCAGCGCCTCCTCGACGCGGTGGTTACGCGGGATGTAGATCGGGTTGACCCGGTTCATCAACTCGAGATCCGGTCCCAGCGCTCGCCATCGCGACGCCCACGCGTCGAACTGGGCGGGGTCGACGAACAGGTCGCGTGCCGGCATGTGGTCGTCGCCTGCTGCGCTTAGGTGACGGAAGAACGACGTGAAGTCGACGTGGCTTTCCTGCAACAGGGGCAGCAACTCATCGATCAGTGGCCGGGCCGCTTCGACGCCGGCGGCTAAGCCCAGCTTGGCGCTCATGCCCGACAGCCACGCGCTGTGGTGTTGATGGAAGCCGTCAAATGCCTCCTCCACCAACGGGACTGCCTCGTTGACATCGTCGGCGATCAACGGCAGCAGGGCCTCGGCGAAGCGGGCGAGATTCCAGGCGGCGATCGTCGGCTGGTTCCCGTAGGCATAACGTCCCCAGGCATCGATCGAACTGAATACGGTGTCGGGGTCGTAGGCCTCCATGAAGGCGCACGGTCCGTAGTCGATCGTCTCGCCCGAGATCGTCACGTTGTCGGTGTTCATCACTCCGTGGATGAAGCCGACCAGCATCCACCGCGCCACCAGCGATGCCTGCACAGCGACCACTGCCTCGAACAACGCCAGGTACGGGTTCTCGGCCTGCGCCGCCGCTGGATGGTGGCGGGAGATGGCATAGTCGGCCAGCCGGCGTAACAAACCGAGATCCCCACTGGCGGAGGCATATTGGAAGCTACCGACCCGCAGGTGGCTGCTCGCGACACGGACGAGCAGCGCCCCCGGCAGCATCGTCTCGCGCGCGACCGGTTGCCCGGTGGCCAGCACTGCCAGGGACCGGGTGGTCGGGATACCCAGGGCGTGCATGGCTTCGCTGATGATGTATTCGCGCAACATCGGGCCCACCGCGGCCAGGCCGTCACCGCCGCGGGCGAACGGCGTGCGGCCCGACCCCTTCAGGTGGATGTCGCGCAGTCGCCCGTTGTTGTCGACGAGTTCGCCGAGCAGCAGCGCGCGCCCGTCGCCGAGGCGGGGCACGTAGCCGCCGAACTGATGCCCGGCATAGGCCTGAGCGACCGGGGTGGCGCCCTTGGGAACCGAGTTTCCGGCCAGAAAGCGCATCCCCGCTGCGCTGCGCAACCACGTTGCGTCCAGCCCCAACTCTTCGGCTAATGGCTCGTTGAGCACCAACAATCGGGCTTCGGGCGGCACCTGGGCATGCCAGGGGACCGCCAGTTCAGGAAGCTCCCGAAAAAAGCCGTCCTGAAGGGCGATGGTCGTATCCGGTGCAACAGCCACTTGGTTCAGCCTACGGGCCGCCGTCAACCGTCTTCGTTGCCGGCGAGACCTTCTGGCGGCGGAGTGGAGTAGGCCGGATACGCCGGCGGCGATACCGCGCTGTCATCTTTTTCTTCCTCGGAAGCCGACTGTCCGGTGGCGTCCTGCGGTTCGGGAGTGCTCATCGAGGCTCCTAACTGATCGCTTGACGAATCAAATCGCGGGCGCGGTCGAGCATCGAAGCAAACGGCCCGACAACGAAATTCAGCTTCGCCGACTCGACCCCGGCATGCGGCCGGGTTGGCGCGATGGCTTCTGCGACCTTGACGGCGGTGCCCAACCGCTTGAGTTCTTCGGTGTCGAGGTTGCGCTGCAATTTCGCGAATTCCTCGATCTCTTCGTGCTCGGCATGGGCAAGGACGGCGTCGCGCAGCTTGGTCAACTCGTCGATGAACTCCTGCGAGGTGATGTCCAAACTCTCGATTCTCGACAGCTGTTCTTTGGCGTCATGCTCTTCCTGCAGCAGCTTGTCCACGATGTCGTCACCGGCATCGAACTCGCGCCGTACCCGCGGGTGCACCAACATCTCCTCTGCCGTCTCGTGAACGGCGAGCAGTTGACGCAACTCGACAAACGGCTTCTCGCGCGCTTCCGGATCCGAAGCGAGCAGAACCTGGTCGAACATGTCCTCGATCAGGTCATGCTGGGCTTTGAGGAACGCCACGACTTCCTCGGGTGTTTCAACAATCATCTCGGCCACGCCGATGCACCTCCACAGGTGAATCCATAGGTGAAGTTCTGGGAACGCGGGCGGGGGGCTGTGCGCCGCTACGGGCCGCATACCCGGGCCAGTGGAGGCTAAAACGCCTGCCGGCCCGCCACCAGGCGTTCCACCTCGCGCAAGTCGTACGGTGCCCGCAGGCCGAGAATCAGATGATCGGCCCCCGCCTCGACGAGCGAGCCCATCACGGCCGGATCCGCCCGTTCGATCCACACGGTGCGTTCTATCTCGCCGGGATCACGTCCCACCTCGTCGCACCACCGGTCGATGACGCGGTTTTTCCTGCGGATCGTCTCGGCGTCTCCGTAGCCGTTCCACATGTCGGCGTGCTGGGCCACCAGGCGCAGCGTGCGCCGTTCGCCATTGCCCCCGATCAAGATGGGCAACCGGCCGATCGGCCCGGGCCGGAGCAAGCCGATACGGCGGCGAATGCGGGGCAACGCCTCGGCGAGGACATCGAGTCGTTGTGCGGGGGTCCGGACGGGGTAGCCGTATTCGACCTCGTCCCTTTCCATCCAGCCCGATCCGACGCCCAGCACCGCGCGTCCGCCGGACAGGTGGTCCAGCGTGCGGGCCATGTCGGCCAGCAGGTCCGGGTTGCGGTAACCGCATCCGGTCACCAGCATGCCGAGCTGCGAAATTCTGGACGTCGTCACCGCCATCGCCGCCAGGATCTGCCAGCCTTCGAAGTGGGGTTCGTCGGCGGCGCCGTAGAGCGGCGCGAAGAAATGGTCCCAGGTCCACAGGCTGTCGACGCCCAGGTCGTCGACGCCTTCCCAGCCTGCACGTAATGCGGCCATGGTCGTGTTCTGCGGGTGTATCTGGACGCCGATCTTCACCATCAGTGCTCAGTATGGTGCCTTGGCAGCGCGACCGACCGGCCCCGGCACTGTTTCAGCTGATCTTCACTGCGGCATCGATTGCAGTCCGGTGGCGGCGTTCGTGCTCACGGCAGGTTGGTCGACAGGAAGGTCAACGGCAGGCCGAGCACGGACAAGTCGATTTCTTCGAGATAGTTGCCGTCGCCTTCGAATCCCTGTCTGAATCGGGTGATCGAGCCATAGCCTTTGGCGATGTCCTCTGCGCCGGACGCGCTCGGCACCTGCAGCACGACCGTGAAGATGCCATCACCGTGCGCAGCCAGGAATTCGGTTACGGAAGTGGCGACTTCGGCCGCCGATCCCGGATTCGGGCTGATGAGTTCGATGCCGCGCTCCCAGTCCAGGAGAACGCGGATCCCGAGTTCGTCCAGGCTGATCTCGTTGAAGGTGAATCCCAATTCGGTGAACAGTTGCCCCATGGTGTCGTGCCGTTCGCGTGCCACCGCGAAGACGACATGATGCAACCGCGAACTCATCGGGGCATTCCGAACTCGATTGGCAACGTTGTCGGTCCGCTCATGCCGAGCATCGGCTTCCACGGCGCCGGCCCGACACGGCGAGCATCGGGCATCCGGCGCGCCAGGATCTTGAGTCCCTCGGCCAGTTCCATCCTGGCCAGATTCGCACCGAGGCAGTAGTGCACGCCGCCACCGAAGGTCAGCACCGCCGGTGCCGACTCGCGGCTGATGTCAAATCGGTCGGGATCCGGATAGATCTGCGGATCACGATTGGCCGCAAAGGAATTGACGAAAATGAATGCTGCGGCGGGGAAGGTGTAACCGCCGAACTCAACGTCCTCGTGGACGGTGCGGACGGTGTTGCAGACGGCCGGCGAATGACGAATGCTTTCCTCGACCGCCGACATGGCCAGCTCGGGATGCTCGCGCAGCATCGCCCACTGCTGCGGGTGATCCAACAGCACCTGCAGGGAGGCGGCGAACTGGTTGCGCGTGGTATCGGTCCCGGCAAGAAGCAACCCGGCCACCGTCATCCGCAATTCGTCGGCACTGAGGCGATCACCGTCATCCTCGGCGCGGATGAGGTCGGAAAGCAGGTCCTCGGTCAGATGATCCCGTCGTTCGGCGACCATGTCGTCGACATAGGCATCCAGTTCGGCCCAGCCGCGCAGCACGGCAGGCATCTCGTCGATCAGGTTGACCGAGAAGTTCACCATCTTGAAGATTGCTTCGGCCCAGCGTTCGAACTGTGCCCAATCTGCGCGTGGCGCACCGAGTAACGCGCAGATGATCGGGATCGGGTAGTGCCGGGCGATATCGGTGACGATGTCACAGCGTCCTGCGTCAGCGACTCCGTCGATCAGATCGTTGAGCACTTCGTCGATCGTGTCGTGCAAACGCGTGATTGCCCGCGGCGTAAAGGCTCTCGAGACGAGGCTGCGCAGCCGATGATGTTCGGCGCCTTCTGCGCAGATGATGCTCCCGACGACCCTGTCCCACAACGGGCCCGAGGTCACTCCCTGGGCGGCCAGATGAAGACCAGGCGGAATCACGAACCGGGTGTCGCGCAGGATGCCCCGGGCAAGTTCGTACGAGATCACTTCGGGACCGAAGGGCCCGATGGCGATCGGCGCCAGTCGCTGCGCCGCCCGGATCCGTTCGCAGACCTCATGCGGTGGTTCGTTGACGTCGTACTCGAGCGTCGGCAGCCCGGCATCGAAAACGCTTGGGGCACGGGACTTGACGGTCATTTGCGTACCAGCCCGCGCGGCCGGATCACACCGAGATCAAAGTGGGTCAGCCAACCCGGCGCGGCGTCGCAGACGTCGGGAATGGCATTGACAGCACACATCGCGGTCCAGTTGTAGCCGGGATGCGTCATCGTCCCGCCGGGCGGGTCGACACCTTCCAGCGTCAGCGCGCTCGGCGGGTCTCCGTCGATCACGATGCGGTACCGCGTCTTTCCCCAATCCCAGGCGGGTTCGATATCGGATGGACCGCCGGTCAGGTAGATGGCGTGGAAAACGATCAACGGCCGCCCGTCGACGTGGGCGGTCCAGGTGTGGTGTTGCGCGGCGACGGTGCCGCGGGGGATCACGCCCAGCTCGTGCGGTATGTCCGTGGTTGCGGTGGCGACGCTCAAATCCGAGGTGATGTCGTCGATCTCGACGCCGAGTCCGTCGGCGATCATGTACATCGACTGGCCGAAGAAGGGCACGGCCATGCCCAGCACCGTTGGCGTCGAGAGGAATTCGTCTTTCGGCTTGCCGAAGCCCATCCAGTCGATATGGTCCAGCGGCGCATCGGTGAGCACATTCACCACTTCGTAGACCTCGATCTTGTCGATCCGGCTAGTGACCCGTGCCAGGGTGAGCGGCAACAGATCTCCGGCGTAGCCGGGGTGGATGCCGCCGCCATGGAAGCTCGTCCCGCCGTCGCGGCAAGCCGCTTCGATGCGCGTCGCCTCGTCCTGGAAATACTTCGACGGATGGAAGAATCCGCTGGTGGTGACGACGTTCTTGCCGGACCGCAGCAGTCGGCAGACGGTGTCGACGTCCATGATGATCGGCGTGTAGAACACGCAGTCAGCGTCGGTGGCGACGACGGACTCGACGTCGTCGGTGGTGGTGACTCCGGTCGCCGGGATGCCGACGATGTCGCCCGCGTCCTTGCCGACCTTCTCGGGTGTGTGCACCAGCACGGCGACGAGGTCGAACACCGGGTTGTCGGCGAAATGCCGAAGCGCGACCTGCCCCACATCCCCGGTCATCCATTGAATGACGCGATATTTTCTATCCCTCATCGAACGCACGTCCTCTCAGTTGCGTGCCAGCACTCCACGTGGCAGCAGCAGCGGCAGATCGGTGTAGGTGGCGATGCCGGGCGGCGCGGCGACGACGGCGGGTATCGCCGTGATGGGCGGCATGGCGGTGATGGTCAGACCGAGCATGATGTAGTCCTCGAGAGACTCGGCCTGGAAGTCCGGCGGTGGTTCGAAACTCAACGTGCTCTTGATGGTCGGGCGACCTTCGACGGTCACGGTATAGCCGAAGGTGGTCGACCACGCCGGATCCAGCGTTTGGCCCTTGGTCCACACCGCGCGCATCTCGGCGATCTCGCGCCCCGCGGCGATTCCCTTCCACCGCAGGTCGATACCCGCCACGCACCCCTTCTTGATCATCCAGTCGCCGGGCAGCAGCAGATCCTCGGTGGTCTGGGCATAGTCGACTTCGCAACGGTATTCGTCGATTTCGGCGCCGAGGGCGTCGGCGACCAACTGCACCGCCTCGCGGAAGATGCCGGATCCCTTCTCGGTGACGGCGGGAAGATCCGGCTGGTCTATCGGATGGCCGAAGCCCATCGGTATCTCGGTGGCCGGGGAGTTGTAGATGGTGGTGTCGAAGGATTCGACGACGCAGATCCGGTCCACCCGGTCGGCGATGCCGGCCGTGACGACCGCGAGCAACTGTATGAATCCCGGATTGATGCCACTGCCGAATATCGTGGATCCGCCTGTCGCACAGGCTTCGACGATGCGGTCCCGGTCCGGGCCCAATTGATGGCCGGTGATGAACTCGGATGTGGTGACGACGTTGATCCCCGCCCGCAGGATGCGTGTCACCTCGTCGATGTCGGCGAACATCGGGTTGTAGACCACGCAGTCGGGCCGCAGCGCCAGCAGCGCATCGACGTCGTCGGTGGCCCGCACCCCCAGTGTTTCGATGCCGCACAGTTCGCCGACGTCACGGCCCACCTTGTCCGGAGACCAGGCATAGCAACCCACCAGTTCCAGCAGCGAATTGGCTGCGATCGCGTGCACCGATTTGCGGCCGACGTTGCCGGTGGTCCACTGGACGACGCGCAGCTTCCCTGTCACGGTTTCGCGCCGGCCTGCTGCTGCTGGGCGGCCTGACGGGCCAGTCTTTCGTCGTGGATGCGCACCAACTCTCGGAAGCCCAGCCGATGGTATTTCGGCGTCGGCTGGATACCCCAGACGTCGCGTGCGGTGTCCTTGCCTTCGGCGCCCTCGGGCGGCCCCAGCGGCGGGTAGGGGTACTTGCACTCCAGCGCGTCGTCGGAGTAGCGGACCTTGAGCAACTCACTGCAGATCTCGGTGAGACTCAACGTCGGATAGCCGTAGTAGACGGCCATGAATGGCAGCGTGAACGCGCCCTCGACTACCAGCGCGATCAGGCACACCAGAACGGCGCGCTTGATCCACTTGTGCATCCGCGCGTAGTAGGGCGTGGTGCCCGGCGGCAGGTCTTCGACCGCGTCTTTGTCTTCTGCGGCAGGTGTTTTCGTGGTCATGGTTGTGCTCCTCGGGCGCTCAGTCGGAGAAGATTTCGCGGTTGACGGTGTGCAGGTACGGGATCGCGAGGAACGGGGTGATGTAGAAGATGTCGTACAGCCACCAGCCGATCACCGGGAACACCACGCCGGCGTAACGGACGTCGGCGTACATGGTCATGTTGAACACGTAGGCGCACCAGATGACGGTGCCCATCCAGCAGGTGACGATCATCCACTGATGTCCCCAGCGTTTCATCTGCAGGAACCCGATCGCCGCGGCGACCCGCATCGAGAACACGGTGAGGATCAGCCCCGCCACATAGGCCTTTTCGCCCGGTCCCGCCGCGCCGCCGACCCACAGCTCGTTGTAGTGCCAGAAGTAGCCGGCGTCGAACATGTTGCCCCAGCCGATCATCAGCACCCGGTTGATCAAGGTGTGGTTGGCGACCAGATCCAGCGCCCAGCCAAGGCTGTTCAGCATCCCGTCGATCAGCACCAGGTAGCCGATCAGGGTGACGATCATCGGCCGCACCGACAGGCCCGCGCGTAAAGCCTGGCGCTGCAGCCAGACTCCGCGCATGAAGATGGGGAACCCGATCAGGCCGGGCGCCCAGCAGCCCATTAACCCGGCGCCGACGATCATCCACTTGTCGGCGCGGCGTTGCGCGATCCGCGATTCGTCGTCGTGCTCGGTGAGGCTGACGGAGTCGCCGGACGAGACGACCGCGGTCACAGATCCCACCAGCCTCGGGCGAACGACATGTACAGCTGGATGCCGAACATCACCAGCAGGTAGCCGTAGATGAAGATCTGAAAGACGATGAGTGCCTTCTTGCGTTTGCGCTCTTGCTGATCCACCATGCCGTTGCCCTTCCTAGCGGTTTCCGGAGTTCGAGGGTTCGCCTGCAAGCAGGGTCGCCGCGGCGACTTCACGCAGGCCGTCGTTGATCGCCCCGTCGGTACTGAGCGGCGCGAGGATGCAGGCTTCGGCGGCGCTCATCTCGGACGCGCCGGCGGCGATCAGCTTGGCCGTGGTGACCAGCACCCTGGTTGACGGCGGTTCGAAGTGGAACACTTCATCCGCGTTGCGGATGGCGTTGGCGCACTGCACAAGTCGTGTCGCGGTCGCGAGATCCACGCCGGCCTCCGCCACGATCACCTTCGCCTCCTGGTGCGCAGGCAGATATCTCATCGGCAGGGTCGCGAAGCGCTGACGGAAGGACGGCTTGAGCTCTTTGAGCGAGCTGCGGTAGGCGGGATTGTAGGAGCAGACGAGCATGAAAGAGTCCGGCGCCCGGACGACTTCGTCTGCGCGATCCAGGTACAGCGCGCGACGGTGGTCGGTCAGCGAGTGCAGGATCGCCAGCGAGTCGTGCCGGGCTTCCACCACCTCGTCGAGGTAGCAGATGGCACCGGCTTTGACGGCTCTGGTCAGCGGACCATCGGTCCACGACACGTCGCCGCCGGTGACCATGAACCGGCCGACGAGGTCGGAACTGGTCAGGTCGTCATGACAGCTGATGGTGACGACGGGTTGGCTGAGCAGTACCCCCATGTGCTCGACGAAGCGTGTCTTGCCGCATCCGGTCGGCCCGGTGAGCATGACCGGAATGTGTTCGCGGTAAGCCTGTTCGAACAGTTCCACTTCGTTGCCGTTGGCAATGTAGGTGTCTCTCATACGGCGACCAACTCTCGGTGGACGTGCGCGAGCACGCGCGGCAGTTCCTCGACTCGCCTGATCCGTCTCGATCGGCGGGACCCGAACACTTCTGGCAGCGGGTCGACGCGGGTGGGTCCCACGCCCACGTAATAGACGGAGACGCCGGCGTCGTTGGCTTCCTCGACCGCGTGCGCCACGTCGGCCCAGGCATAGCGGCCCTCGTAGCCCTCGTCGGACATCAACCCGTCGCCGATCACGATGAGCAGACGACGTTCGGAGGGCTGCGCCAGCAGCCGCGAGGTCAGGTGGCGGATCGGTGCGCCGAGCCGGGTGTAGCCGCCGGTCATCAGCCCGAGGCTGCCCGGCGCGACGAAGCGGCCGTCCCGAAAGTCCTTGAGGCAGCGCACTTCCACGCGATGGCGGGTGTTTCCGGTGAACACGAAGATGCCGTGCCGTTCGCGGGCCAGCGTCATCGCGCGAGACAGCGCGTCGGCGCATTCCAGTTCCAGGCGGAATATGCGGCCGCCGTGCACGCCCAGCGATGAGCTTCCGTCGAGTAGCAGCGCGGTGGTGACGTCGCGGCTGCTGGGCAGCAGTTCCCGAAAGATCCGGGGCTCGCTGGCTTGGCTGGTCATCATGTCGATGTAGTGGCGGACGTACTGGTCGACATCGAGGTCGGATCCGTCTTCGAGCCGGTTCGTCATCGCGCGATGTGTGTGTTCCTCGAACCACTTCCGCAGGTTCTCGGCTATCGGTGCCGGATGGCCGGTGCGAGCGGCGGGCGGAAGTTCCAGCACCGCGACGTGATCGGCGAGAAAGGTCTTTGTCCATCCGTTCCATTCCGGATACGGAATGCCCTGCCTGCGTTCGGGACTGACGTCCAGGTCGTTGTCCTCGGGGCGACTCGGCGGCGGCAGATTGGGGTTGCGCACACCACCGTCGCCGCCCACCGGCACCGAGTAGGGACGGGGATGTCGCTGCTGGGTGGTGGTCCACGGCATTCTGCCGAATCGTTTGATCGCACTGGCCAGTCCGCGTGCGCTCGTCTGCGTGCGCGGCAGCATGCCGAGCAGCGGGTGCTCGACGATCTGCTGTCCGGACCGCGCCAGGGCGATCGCGAGGTCGAACATCGCCCGCGCATCCAGATCCGGATCGCCGACGGGCACATCGGGCAGCACCCGTTCGACCTCGGGCATCAGGCCGGGCCATCGAGCGGCGACCCAACCCAGGGCCACACCGGCCTCGACAAGCGCCAGCGCACGGTGCTCGCGCGACGACAGGTCGTTCAGCCGGTAGTGCGCCAAGCGGTCTTTGGACGGCGAACATTGCAGCGCTACCCCGCAAGTCAGCGTCCGGCGCGTCCAGTCGCGGGCCAACGCCGGGTAGGGGACATGGACGAGGTCCAGCGCCATGCTCACCCCGAAGCCGCGCCTGGCTCCCGTCATGAGACGGGCGCCACCACGACGCTGCTCACTGAGCGCCACCGCGGTCAACGCGCAGCTACGCTCTATCGCCATCGCCGACGAGTCGGTGGTCTCGGCCACGTGGTCAGAACGTCCCGATGTTGGAAAACATCCAGTACCAGAACCAGATGATCAAACCGGTTCCGCCCCATGCGGCGACGTACCGCAACAGCTCCCAAACCATGTCCATGGGTGGTGTCTCCTTATCGGTTACTTCCGGGGCTCCAAGCTGCGGACCGCGGTCGCGATCAGCTCGGCCAGCATGGTGTCGCGAGCGGTCCCGGACGATGTGGTGCTCAGCGCGCCGTAGATGCCGAGCAGGAACAAGACCGCACTACAGAACGGGTTTACCTCCGCATGTACTTCACCGCGGTCCCGTGCGCGCTGGATCTCCCTGACCAGTAACACGATTACCGGGTGATCCGTCCACTCCTCGTCGCGGTTGGGACGCGTCGGCGAGAAGTGAATGCCCAGGAAGTCTTTGAACAGGGGCCCGCCGAGCCGCTGTTCGAGGCCGACCACCAATCGCGCCACCTCCGTCAAGACCGCCGCGAGGTCGTGAGTTTCGTCGAGAAAGCGTCCCAATTCGCCGGCGAGGCGGACCTCTTCGCGATTCTCGAGCTCCAACAGGACGTGTTCCTTGGTGGGGAAGTGAAAGAAGAATGTGCCGTGCGCGACCCCGGCGGCACTGATGATCGCACTGATCTCGGCGGCGGCCATTCCGCAACGCTGGAACTCGGCGAGCGCCGCACCCAGCACCCGCTGGCGGGTCTGCAGCCGCTGTGCTTCGCGTACGGACGTTCTGATCTGTGCCGTCATCGTGTGCTCTTTGTAGACCTTTTACTGACCCAAGTCAATAGATTACGAAGCGGCCGGTGATGGTCGGATGGACGAAATCGGCCTGCATATGCCAGGTTTTGGGCGCACGCTGCCGTTGCACTGTTGTCGAATGTCATGACATCAGTCAACGAAGTCAGTCGGAGAAGATCTCTCGGTTGACCGTGTGCAGGTAGGGGATCGCCAGAAACGGCGTGATGTAGAAGATGTCGTAGAGCCACCAACCGACGACGGGGAGTATGACACCGGCGAAGCGCACGTCGGCGTACATGGTCATGTTGAACACGTAGCCGATCCAGATCACCACACCCATCCAGCAGGTGACGACCATCCACTGGTGCCCCCACCGCTTCATCTGCAGGAAACCGATCCCGGCGGCGATGCGCATGGTGAAGACGGTCAGGATCAGACCGACTTCCCACCCCTTTTCACCCGGGCCGGCCGCGCCGCCTATCCAGAGTTCGTTGAAATGCCAGAAGTAGCCGGCGTCGAACATATTGCCCCAGCCCACCAACAACACTCGGCCCAGCAGGGTGTGGTTGCCCACCATGTCCAGCGCCCAGCCCACGGTGTTGATGGCGGCATCGATGATCACGAGGTAACCGAGCAGGGTGACAAGCATGGGCCGCACGGACAATCCCGCCCGCTGCGCCCGCCGTAGCAACCAGACTCCCCGCAGGAACAGGGGGAGGCCGAAGATCCCGAGCGCGGCCGTGCCGATCAACAGGGATCCCGAGATCAGCCACTTGTCCGCCCGGCGCTGCGCGAGCTGCGATTCCTCCATGTGCTCGTCGAAGGACAGCCCGTCGCGGCCACCGGCAGTGGTTCCGTTGTCCCCGTTGGAGCGGCGAAAGCTCAATGTGGGCAGATTCAATTTTCCTCCCTCAACCCCGCTTGTTCTAGTCCACAAACTGACTGAGGTCAACAGCACGGTTCAGCAGGTTGTCATACTCTGCATCGTTCGGGCCACGTAGTCGTCCAGCATCGCGTCGCGGGTCGGCCACGTGTTCGTGGTGATCAGCAACGCGTACAAGCCGAGCAGGAAGAACACCGCGCTGTTCATCGGGATGACATCGACAGCTACGCCGCCGCGTTGCTGTGCCTGCTCGATCTCCCGGGCCACCGCCATGATCACCGGGTGGTCCCTGCCATCCTCCGCCGGTGGGCGGGTCTGCGAGAAGTGCAGCGCCAGAAAGTCTTTGAACAGCTCTTCACCTAGCCGCCGTTCCAGTCCGGAGACCAGCCGGACGGCTTCGCGAAGGGCACCCTCCAGATCATGCTCGGTGTCCAGAAACCGGGCGAACTGGTTCGCGATGCGTTGTTCCTCCCGGTGCTCGAGTTCGAGCAACACGTGTTCCTTGGTGGGAAAGTGGAAGAAGAAGGTGCCGTGCGCGACACCGGCCGCCGTCACGATCGCCGCGACATCCGCTTCGGCCATACCGGATCGCTTGAATTCCGCGACCGCGGCACCGAGTAGCCGCTCCCGCGTCTGCAGACGCTTGGTCTCACGCGCTGAGATCTTGTTGCTGGCCGTCATTATCCGATCTGATTCCTCGTCAAACCCGACTGCAAACAGTAGCGCGCCGGCGTCGTCCAAGCCAGCCAGCAAGCTGGCGCGCTGTGTAGTCCATCGTTGACTTAAGTCAGTTTGAGTCGTTAGATGATGTCGACGTCACCGCGGGCCGAGGAGCAGGGATGGCACTGGAGCAGTTCAACTTGGACGGACAGGTCGCCATCGTCACCGGCGCCGGGAAGGGCGTCGGACAGGGCATCGCCAGGGTCCTGGCCGAGGCGGGTGCGACCGTGGTGGGTACCGCGCGTACGGAGTCCGACATCGTGGCCACCATCGACGGCATCGAGGCGGCCGGCGGAAAGGGGTTGGCGCTGGTCGCCGACGCGATGAGTCGTCCCGACGGAGAACGCGTCGTCTCGACCGCCATGGAGAAATTCGGTCACATCGACATCCTGATCAACAACGTCGGCGGGGCAACGTACGCAAGGTTTCTCGATATCACCGACGAAGATTTCCAGCTCGCTTTCGACTGGTGCGTGACGTCTACGTTCATCATGAGCCAGCTCGTCGCACCGCACATGATCGAAGCCGGACACGGCAACATCGTCAATATCTCCTCGGGCTCAGCGCGTTTCGGCATCCGCGCGCTGGCCGCGTACTGCACCGCCAAGGGAGCCCTGGAAGCCTTGACCCGCGCGATGGCCCAAGAACTGGCCCCGAAGATCCGGGTCAATGCCATCGCGCTCGGTTCGTTCGCCACCGACGGGCTGCAGTCGAGCCTGGATTTGATGCCGGGGTCGCTGGAGAAGATGCAGGAGGCGACGCCGCTGCACCGGCTGGGCAATGTCGAGGACCTGGGGCGTCTGTGCGTGTACCTGAGCACGCGTGACTGCTACGCCACGAATGCGATCTTCCACGTGGACGGCGGAATCGAGTCGAACAACTCGCCGTTGCCGATCCCTGACTACTAAAGGAAGGCTGCCGATGCGCAGAGTGATCCAGTTCTCCACCGGGAACGTCGGCCGACATTCGTTGCGGGCCATCATCGGACGGCCGGACCTCGAGCTGGTCGGAGTTCACGCCTCGGGCCCCGCGAAAGTCGGTAGAGACGCCGCCGAATTGTGCGGGTTGAACGAACCAACCGGCGTCACGGCCACCGACGACGTCGATGCCCTGGTGGCCCTCGGGGCCGACTGCGTGGTCTATACGGCGCTCGGCGAGACACGGCCGATGGAAGTCATCGACCAGCTGACCAAGTTTCTGGCGGCAGGCATCAATGTGGTTGGCACGTCGTTGGTTTGGCTTGCGAATCCACGGCAGGCCGATGAGTGGCTACGGGAGCCGCTGCAGCGGGCGTGCGAGGCCGGCAACGCGTCGCTGTATGTGAACGGCATCGACCCAGGGTTCTCCGGGGACACCCTGGTGTACTCGGCGTGCAGCCTCACGACCCGCGTCTCCTCGATCATCGTCCAGGAGATCTTCGACTACGCAAATTACGACGACTACGAATTTACAGGCACTTCAATGGGTTTCGGTCTGAAACCGGATGACGATCCGCCTATGCTCTTCCTGCCTGGTGTCGTGGTATCCATGTTCGGCGGCGCGGTCCGGAATCTGGCGGACCATCTCGGGATCACCCTCGACGAGGTGCGGCAACGCGATGAACGCTGGTTCACCCCGGAGCCCATCGACTGCATCATGATGAAAGTGGAGCCGGGCGGAATGGCCGCGGTCCGGTTCGCCGCCGAAGGCGTCGTCGACGGGCAACCGGTGATCACCCTCGAGCACATCACGAGACTCACCAGCGCCGCGGCACCCGACTGGCCCTACCCGCCCGACGGCCAACCCGGGGTACACCGCGTCGTCGCCGAGGGAGAACCTCGGATAGAGATCAACACATATGTCTCGCATCCGGTACTCGATACGACAGACGCCGGCTGCATCTCCACCGCCGCCCGGGCGGTGAACGTCATCGACTGGGTTTGTCGTGCCCCGGCGGGATTGATTGCCGCGGACGAGATTCCGCCGGCGGAGGCACTCCGCGGTCTCATGTGGAAGGAGTAGCGATGACGCAGACCGCGAACAAGAAGTATCGCGTCATCCAGTGGGGCATCGGCAATGTGGGAACGCTGGCGTTGCGCCATTTCGCCGACAACCCCGTCTACGAGGTCGTCGGCGTGCTCTGTAGCCGCCCCGAGAAGGTAGGCAAGGACGCCGGTGAACTCGTGGGAGTCGCTCCGTTCGGTGTGCTCGCGACAACCGACAAGTCAGCTCTCGAAGCGCTGGATGCGGACTGTGTGTTCTACGCGCCGTTGTGGTCCGACATCGACGAAATCTGCCGCCTCCTTCGTGGCGGCAAGAATGTCGTCGCCTCCGGTGGCGCCTGGTGGTACCGAACCGAGACGAACGCCGCCGACATCGACAAGATAGAAGAGGCCTGCCGGGAGGGCGGCACGTCATTTCACGGCGGCGGGATCCATCCCGGGTTTGCCGCGGACCTGCTGGTGCTGACGCTGTGCCGGATCGCGAGCCGGATCGACCGCATCCATATCTATGAAGTGGTGAACTTCAACAAGGACACGCTCAAATACCTCGACGAAATGGGGTTCGGAAAAGATCCCGTCGAGTTCGAAGCGGGGAATCTGTTCGGAGCCGCCTGGCCCTTGTTCGCGCAGTCGCTGACCATGGTGGTGGACGGCGTGGGCAAGACTGTCGAGAAGTTCACGACGGAGACCAAGGTGGGAGTGGCCACCCGCGACATTCCTTACGAGGGAACCGAAGAAATGGACATGCCCGGGTTGAAGGGAGTCATCAAGAAGGGCACGGTGGCCGCCCAGCAACACGAATGGACGGCGTGGGTGGACGGCCGGCCCTTCATCACGCTGCACGAGAGATACGCGTTCATCGAGCACGACGCCATCGACCCCCGTCCCGACTGGGACGGCTACTACCACTACCGCCTGGTGGTGGAGGGCGACGTGTCCACCGAGCTGATTCTGCGTGGTGCCGCCGACGAACACGGTGACCACGGAAACCCCGGCTACACCTGGACGGCGATGGGACCCGTCAATGCGATCCCGGCGGTCTGCGACGCGCCGCCGGGGTTCCTCACCCACAAGGAACTCGGACTGGTGACACTGCGCGGCGTGGTGCGCTAGCCGGCCAATTTTCGGGTTTGCTGTGAACTCCTTTTAACGAGGTCTCTCGTTGGGTACCTACCGAAGGGTCGGGTACGGGCTTCGGGAGGTTCACAGTGACGGCGAGTCCCAGCGCACAGGCGGCGCGATCCGAGTTGCCCCGCCACACCAGGATCGCGATCGTGGGCAGCGGCTTTTCCGGTCTGGGGGCGGCAGTCAAACTCAGCGAGGCCGGTCACCAGGATTTCGTCGTGCTCGAACGCGGTGACGATGTCGGCGGCACCTGGCGCGACAACACCTACCCGGGCGCGGCCTGTGACGTGCCGTCGCACCTGTACTCGTATTCGTTTGCCCTGAACCCGAATTGGACACGTTCCTTCTCCACTCAACCGGAGATCCAGGACTACATTCGCGGTGTCGCGGAGAAGTCCGGAGTGCTGGATCGCCACGTCTTCGGCTGCCATGTGAAACGGGCGGCATGGAGCGAACAGAACAATGTGTGGGAGCTGTCGACCTCGAAGGGCGACCTGACAGCCGATGTGCTGATCGGTGGCTTCGGCGCGCTGGCCGAGCCGTCACTGCCTGACATCCCCGGTATCGACGACTTCGCCGGCACGTTGTTCCACTCCGCGCAGTGGAACCACGACGCCGACTTGACCGGGAAACGTGTCGCGGTGATCGGCACGGGCGCCTCGGCGATTCAGTTGGTCCCGGCCATCGTCGACAAGGTCGCCCACATCGACGTCTATCAGCGCACCGCGCCGTGGCTGCTGCCCCGATTCGACCGGCCGTTCACGCGACCGGAACGATGGGCATTCCGCAAGATCCCCGGCTTGCTCCGGCTGGCCCGTGCCGGCATCTACACGGCACGCGAAACCCAGGTCGTCGGATTGGCCAAGTACCCGAAGATGATGAAGCCCTTCGAGTTGATCTCGCGCGCCAAGATCCGGCTGGAAATCAAAGATCCCGAGCTGCGGCGCAAGGTGACACCGAACTTCCGGATCGGTTGCAAACGAATGCTGATCGCCAACGACTGGTACCGGGCCCTGGACCGTGACCATGTCGATCTGGTGACCGAGGGCATCCGTGAGATCGACGGGAACAAGATCGTCACCAAGGACGGCTCCGCACGCGAAGTCGACGCACTGGTGGTGGCGACCGGGTTCCATGTCACCGATTCACCGATGTTCGACACCATCTGCGGCAGCGACGGGCGCAGCCTGAGCAAAGTCTTCGCCGAGGAGGGAATGCGTGCCTACAAGGGCTGCGCGATTTCCGGTTTCCCGAATCTGTTCGTGCTGGTCGGTCCCAACACGGGCCTCGGGCACACGTCGATGGTCTACATGATCGAATCCCAGCTGAACTATGTCGTCGACGCCGTCGACACCATGACCCGCGAAGGCATCACCCGCCTCGAGGTGCGGCCGGACATCCAGGACCGCTACAACGAGGAACTGCAGCGCAAGCTCGCGGGATCGGTCTGGATGACGGGGGGGTGCGCCAGTTGGTACCTGGACGCGCAGGGCAACAACACGACCTTGTGGCCGGACTTCACTTTCCGCTTCCGGCAACGACTCAAGCGCTTCGACACCGACGCCTATCAAACGTCGTCGAAGGCTGATGTGCAGCCAAGTCTGGCCCTCAACGGTCAAGCCCGGTAGCGGCCACCGATGGGATCGGTCAAAGGCAAGGTTGCGGTCGTCACCGGCGCCGGCTCGGGTATCGGCCGGGCTCTGGCCGTCGGCTTGGCACGGCGCGGCGCCCGACTGGCGCTTTCCGACGTCAACAAGGAAGGTCTGGCCGAAACCGCCGGGCAGACCAGAGATCTCGGAGCTGACACGCACGAAGACGTTCTCGACGTCAGCAATCGCGAGGCAGTCACCGATTACGCCGCGTCGATCGTGGACCACTATGGAGTGGTCCACCAGCTCTACAACAACGCGGGTGTCGCGGGCGGTGCGGCGCCGGTCGTCGACTGCGACTACGAGACCTACGAGCGGATCATCGGGATCAACCTGTGGGGCGTGATCAACGGGACGAAAGCGTTCCTGCCGCACCTGATCGCGTCGGGCGACGGGCACGTCGTCAACGTCTCCAGTCTCAACGGGCTGATGGCGCAGGCCTCGATGAGTGCTTACTGCACAAGCAAATTCGCGGTCCGCGGCTTCACCGAGTCACTGCGGGCCGAGATGCTGGCGGCCGGCCACCCGGTTCAGGTCATGGTCGTCCATCCCGGCGGTATCCGCACCAACATCGCCACCGCGGCACTCGACGAGGCCAAACGGGCCGGCAAGGAGCTCAGTCCCGAGCAGCTCAAGCGGGCCGAGGCCTACAACGAGAAACTGTTGAAGATGTCGCCGGAGAAGGCAGCCGAGGGCATCCTGAAAGCCGTGGAAGCCAATCGGGGCCGAGTGCTCATCGGCAACGACGCACGGGGTGTCGACCTGTTGGTGCGACTGCTGCCGCGCCACTACCCGCGGCTGGCCGTGTGGTGGGAGGAACGCACCTTCGGCAAGTCATGAGGCCCCACGCGCCAGACGAAACCGCTGCATGACCATGTCCAGGATTTCCGGGGTCAACATGCCGCCGGCGTATTCGACCCAGCACCAGCTGCGTGACGGCGTTCGGCCGGACGGATCGCGAAGTCGATGCTAGGCATGTGTCATCCCAGTCACTCGAATGCGATCACGCCGCGAATGTTCTTGCCCGCCCGAAGGTCCTTCATCGCTTCGTTGATGTCGTCGAGTTTGTACTTCTGGGTGATGAGCTCGTCCAGCTTGATCAGGCCCGCCTCGTACATCGACAGCAGACGGGGCATGGCTTCGCGCGGATTCATCTCGCCGTAGAGAGCGCCCTTGAACGTCTTGCAGGAGTAGATCATGTCGGTCAGGACCATCGGCACCATCAACTCGGTGAGCTTGGGCACCCCGGTCAGTACACAGGTGCCCCCTTTGCGTACCAACATCATGGCGATCAGCACCATGTCCGCTGGGACGACGTTCGGCGTGAGAATGACCCGGTCGGCCATCACGCCCCAGGTGATCTCGCTGACCAGTTCCAGTGCGGCGCCGGTGTCGACGGCGGTGTGGGTGGCCCCGAAGGCCGGTGCCATTTGCCGTTTGAACTCGTTCGGGTCGACCGCCACAATGTGCTTGGCGCCGGCGACCTTCGCCCCTTGGACCGCGTTCATGCCGACTCCGCCGACGCCGATCACCACGACGGTGTCGCCGGCTTCGGTACCCGCGGCCACCGAACCCGACCCGAATCCCGTTGTGACACCGCAGGAAACCAGGCAGGCGGCATCCAGGGGGATCCAGTCGTGCACCTTGACCAGTGACCGCTCGGAGGCCACCACGTATTCGGAGAAGGTGCCGACCTGCATCATCGCCATCAGGTCTTCGCCGTCGAGGTGGCGCCGGTGAGTGCCGTCGGTGGTCATGGCCTTGCTGTGGATGTCGGCACCGACGTCGCACAAATAGGTGCGGCCCGTGGTACACCACCGGCAGTTGCCGCAGGCGGGAAGAAACGAGACAGCAACGTGATCACCGGGTTTCAAGGTCCCGACCTCGGGCCCAACCGCTTCGACGACGCCGGATCCCTCGTGGCCACCGAGCAGAGGGAACCATTCGGGCACCGGACGGCCCGCTGCCCGCATCATCTCCTCCATCTCCGGGGTGGGCACACTGTCACCGGTGTAAAAGTGCTCGTCGGAGTGACAGATGCCTGCGTAGGACATCTTGACGAGGACCTCACCGGCATGCGGCGGGTCGAGTTCGATTTCTGTTACGTCCCAGTCGAATCCGACTCCACGCAGCACCGCTGCTTTGGACTTCATCGCCGTCTCCCTCGGGTCGTCACCATTTGCGGAGTTCCTTGACTGCGCTGGAAGCGCGCGGAGCGAGTGTCAGATAGGGAATGAAACCGCTGTTACCGCAACGGATTACGTTGTCCACGACGTCGGTCAGATGCTCGGCGTCGATGAGGCCGCCCAGCATGTATTTGTTTTCCATCCAAAATCGGATGGACTTCTCCAGGACGTCGGGATCCCAGTTCTTGTTGAACTCGGTCATCGAGTCGCCGGCGCCGCCGAGGCTGTCGCCCACGGCCAGGCGGGTGAAGCCGATCTCCGGGTGTTCGATGCGCCACGCCTCGACCAGCTTGTCGAGCGCCCCCTTGGTGACGGCATAGGACCCGAGCATCGGCCATGGCGTGGTGTAGGACGCGCTCAGCGAGGAAAGGTAGACGGCCGAACCGCCCGTCGCGGCCAAGTGGGGCGCGGCGGCCGCGGTGACCAGGGACGCTCCGGTGACGTTGGTGGCGAACAACAGTGCCCATTGTTCTGCCGTCACCTCTTGCAACGGCGCCAGAACGCCCATCCCCGTCGTGTACACCAGGGCATCCAGACCGCCCAGCGCGTCGACGACCTCAGTGATTGCCTCGCGGCAGATTTCGGCGACGGTGACATCACACGCAACGGCCACCGCGCCGTTGCCCGCTTCCTTCGCGGCGTCGACCAACCTGTCGTACCGACGTGCCAGCAGTGCAACCTGGTTGCCGCGCTGGGCAAGCCCGGTGCCGATGCACCGGCCCAGGCCTGCCGAAGCCCCGACCACCGCGACCCGCAACGGCCGATCCCGACCGCTAGACATGGTGGTTCGCCCTGTTCGTGCCGGTCGGGCCGTGGATCATGGGTCGAGGCTGCACGAGTCTCCTTATGCAGTGGGTGGAAGCGAACGTATCAGCGCCCGGAGGGGCGGTATCTGGTTTTCGGAAGCAAACATTTCCGCACATCCGAGTCGGTTGCAAGACTTGAGCCAATGAATCACCGCCGCAGGACTTTTCGGGGTTGGACCGCAAAACTGAGCAGGAGACGGTCGAGGATCTGGGCGGCTCTGCGACGAGCCCGGTTGGGATGTGCGGCATGCGCGACGAGTCTGGAGGCTTCCTCGAGCGCGGCGACGATCATGTGGGTGAGCTCCTCGATCGGCTGGTCGTCGATGATCCCGTCGGCGATCGCCGCGCGGACCATTTCGTTGATAAGAGCGATGCTGTTGCTCTCCTGAATGCTGCGCAGGGTCTGCCAGCCCAGCACCACCGGCCCGTCGACGAGCATCACCCGCTGAACTTCGGGTTCCAGTGCCGCGTCCAGGAAGCCGTGTAATCCGCGGGTGAGCCGTTCCCAGGGGTCCGCACCGGGCGGCGGAGCGGCGATGGAACGCAAGGTGAGGTCGTTCTCCACTTCCTCGAACACGGCGCGGAACAGTTCGGCCTTGTCCTTGAAATGGTGGTAGAAGGCGCCGCGCGTGCCGACGCCCGACCTGGTCACCAGGTCGCCGATGCTCGTCTTGAAATATCCCTGCGCCACAAACAATTCCCGGCCGGCGGCGACGAGGTCGCGCCTGGTCCGGTCGCCGCGCGCGCGGCGCTCGTCGTGGGAACCGCCCCGCTGCGCCATGCCGATGATCGTAACAACATTCAGCTTGTATGTTGAGCTCTGGCTGAATGCGCCGCGGCGCCGTTCGACGCAACATTCGTGATGTATGTTGCCGAGTATGGCAGACGGTGGGGTTCGCGCATACGGGTCGGTCGCACCATTGAAGGTGGGGTTGCTCAACGACTATCCGACGAGCGGCGACACCGACAACAACACCGTGGCCGCGCTGCGACTGGCGCTGGACGAAGCGCTGGAATCCAGACTGATCGACCGACCGGTCGAGCTGATTCAGCGCAACGTCGTCGGGCTTCCCAACGGCACCTATCACGCCGTGGAACGCGGCTTCGACGAATTGGTGGCCGAAGGGTGCCTGGCCATTTTCGGACCCTGGGTCTCCGACAATGTGGTGCCGCTGCGGTCGCACGTCGATGCGACGGCCAAGGTGCCGATCCTGACCTTGTCGGGATCGGAAAACGCGCTGGGCGAGTGGTGCTTCGCATTGAACAACGGGTCGATGGGCGAGGAGCCGGTGATGCTGGCCGCGGTACTGATCGGTGACGGTCATTCGCGGATCGCCATCGCCTACGAGGCGTCGCTGATCGGCAAGGAGTATCTGTCGTTTGCGGAAAAAGCCTATGCTGCAGCGGGTTTGAATGTCGCCACCACTGTTGCCATCCCACAGGTAGAGGCTGACAAGACCGAGGCGGTGGCTGCGCTGCGTGCCGCCGAACCCGATGCCCTGGTCCACGTCGGGTTCGGGCACGGGTTGTGGGGATTCAGCGACGCACTGCTGGCCGCGGGCTGGGATCCCGCCCGGTACACCACGACCGCGTTCGAAATGGCTCACATCAACGCCGAATGGATGCGTCACCTCTCGGGCTGGGTCGGTTTGGACAGCTACGACGAGCGCAATGCGGTCGGCCAGGCTTTCCTGGACCGGTTCGAGGAGCGCTACGGTCGGCGGCCGGGACATTCCATGCCGGGTCTGTCCTACGACGCGGCGACCGTCATCGTGCGCGGGCTGGCGGCGGCTCGCCCGCTGACCGGCGAAGGCGTCAAGCATGGAATCGAGCAGGTGAAACTCATACCGTCGGCGAGTGGGGCGCCCGGGACATTTCTGCGGTTCGGCCGCTACATCCGGCAAGGTTGGTTGGGGTCGGACTATCTGGTGGCCCGGCGCGTGCTGCCGGACGGTTCGGCACACGTCTTTCATGCCGCGCCGAGTGAGCACATTTCACGCGCGGTCGGGGTCACGTTCGGCTAGCTGGATCGCACCGAACACCGGCGCAGTCACGATTCCGGACGGTTGATCCAGCACATACGGAATCGCGCGCACCGCTCCCATGGCGATCATCAGGTGACCTGGCATGGCGTGCTGGCCCGTGGGCAACTGTCCGTCCCAGCCGACGTCGAGTTGCAGTTCGAAGCTGGGGACGCCCTTGATGACCGCGCGAATCAATGGCGCCTTCTCGCCCGGCGCCAGCGGCGCCATGCCCCACTGCGGTAGCTCGCGCGTCAGCACCCATTCTTCGTGGATGGCCAGCAGCGGTCGGCCCGACCAGTGGCCTACCCAGGAGAACCGCTGTCCCACAACAGTTCCGGCCTCGATCGTGCCGGCGAGCACCTCGATGTCGTGGGGCAGCGTGGTGGCGTCCACCGACACGTCGATGTGCGACAGGGCGATTCCCAGGACGTCGGCGGTGGCGTTGAGCGCCTGCCGGTAGGCCATGTCGAGCTTCTTGATGATGGGCGAGTCGACGGTGACGTCCTCGGGAGGACGGCCCATGCCCATCAGGTCGACCAGCATCGGACGGCTGGGGACGGCCGACACGTCGGTGGCTTCGTAGAGATCGATGCGATCGATGGTCTTGCTCAGCCCGGTCACAGTCGCGACGAGTCGCTCGAACATGAAGCCCGGGTTCTCACCCGCGGCGTGGAACCGTGACCCGCCCGTCCGGCAGGCCGCCACGAACGCGGCCTCGGTGTCGGCGCCGTAGGTGGGCAGGTGGTTGTAGGAGGTAGTCGTGATGACGTTGCTGCCGGCCGCCAGCAGTCGGCAGATGTCTTCGGCGTTGGTCTCGACGGTGTGCGCTTTGCTGGCGGCGTGCACGACGACATCCGCCTTCAGCGCGACGATTTCGTCCTTGTCCGTGGTGGCCGCCACTCCGGTGGTAGGCGGTAGTCCGCACAATTCCCCGGCGTCCAGGCCGGCCTTGGCGGGGTCATACACCAGCACCCCGACCAGTTGATAATCAGGATTCTCGATGAGCTCCTGTAACGCGGCGCGGCCTACCGCGCCGGTGGCCCATTGCACGACTCGAATGGCCAATCGAATGCTCCAGGTTGCTTTTTGGGGTTTCGGCTCGCCGCTGGTTGGTTCAACATACATCATGTAGGTTTGCAACCGACGAGCTGTAGGTTGATGCGCGGCAGGAGGCTGCATGACAGAACGGGCGGTCACCGACGGCATCGATCAGCGCATCCGTGAAGCGCAGGCGAAGTTCAACGCCGGCATGGGTGCCGACGGCGACGCCACCCCGTATCCGCTGTTGCGTGAGCTGCGTGCCAGAGGTGCGGTGCACCCGGGGTGGCCGGAGATGGGCGTACCCGAAGACATGGGGAACGGGCGCAAAACGTACACCGCATACTCGTTCGACGCCGTCAAAAGCGTCTTCACCGACAACATCACCTTCAGCACACGGTGCTACGAAGACGTGGTGCGGCCGTTGCAGGGGCCGACGATCCTGGAGATGCAGGAGCCTGAGCACGCGATCTATCGCAGGTTGCACGAGTTCGCGTTCGCGCGTTCATCCATGAAACGTTGGGACGCCGAACTTGTGGGCCCGTTGGTCGATCGCACCATCGCAAAGATTCGTGACGACGGACGGTCCGATCTGGTGGATGCGGTCTTCATGCCGATTCCGGTGCGGGTGATCGCGGCCCTACTCGGGTTGCCCGAGTCCGATATCGGCGAATTCCATCGACTGGCGATTGACCTGCTGGGCTTCCGCGGCGACATGGCAGCCGCGATGAAGGCCTCCGCGGAGATGAAAGAGTATTTCACCGGAGTGCTGGCCGACCGGCGCAAGTCGCCGAAGGACGATATGGTGACCATCCTGTCGCAGGCCGAGATCGACGGCGTCAAGATGTCCGACGAGCAGATCTATGGGTTCATGCGCAATCTGTTGCCGGCGGGTGCGGAAACCACGTCGCGGTCGACGGCCAGTCTGGCGATGGCGCTACTGACTCACCCCGATCAGCTTGACGCGGTTCGCGACGACCGAAATCTGTTGCCGCAGGCCATCGAAGAGGGCATCAGGTGGGAGACCCCGCTGTTGAACTTCATGCGCGAAGTGACTCTTGACGTCGAGTTCTTCGGGGTGAACATCCCCAAGGGCGCAACGATGATGCTGAATCTCGGTAGCGCCAACCACGACGAAACCCGCTGGGAAAACGCCGAATCTTTCGACATCTTTCGAGAACGCAAGCCGCACATCGGGTTCGGTCACGGTGCACACGTGTGTCTGGGCATGCACCTGGCGAGGTTGGAAAGCATCAAGATCTTCACCGCCCTGTTCGACGAATTGCCGGGCCTGAGACTCGATCCCGGTGCGGCTCGGCCATATGTGACCGGCACCATGTTCCGCTCACCGCCCCGACTCGACGTGGTGTGGGGATGACACGCGTCATCCAATGGGCGACCGGCATCACCGGCATGATGTCGCTGCGGCACGTCCTGACCCGCCCAGACCTGGAACTGGTGGGCGTTCGGGTGTACGACACAGAAAAAGCGGGGGTCGACGCCGGCACGCTGTGTGGGCTGCCGGAGGCGGGAATCCCCCTTGCTCTGACGGGCGGACCGGTGCCGGTAGTCCCGTGCGCCGCATGGGATTCACGTGACGGCCGTGACAAGCGTTGTCGGAGCTAGACGAAGTCCGAACCGCCGTCGACGTTGACGGTCGCGCCTGTCACGTAGCCGTTGCGGCGGGATGCCAGGTAAGTGGTGACCGACGCGATCTCCTCGGGCAGCCCGGCACGGCCGATGTCGCAGGGGTGACCGTACGTGTTCTCGACCCACGTCATCACGTCGTGCGGATTCGAAGAATCGAGACCGTCGGCGGCCAGCACATCCTTGAGGATCTCGGTGAAACTGGCCGTCACGATCGTTCCCGGACAGACGCAGTTGGCCAGGATCCCCTCGGCTCCAAGGCTTTTCGACAGATTCTTGGTAAAGCTGGACAGCGCCGACTTCACGGCTGTATAGGCGACCAGGCGTGCGCTCTGACGTTGAATCGAGTGCGCGGACAGGGTGACGATGCGCGCCCAGTCGGCGGATCGGAGCATCGGCAGCGCAGCCCGAACCGAACGTACCGCCGACATGGTGCCCAGATCGAAGGCGGCGTGCCAGTCGTCGTCGTCGAGGTCATCGAACGCACCTGCGCTCGGACCGACGGTGTGCACCAGCACATTCAGACTGCCCCACGCATCGCGCACCGAGGCGAAACCGGACTCGATAGATTGCGCATCGGCCATGTCGACGCTGATCGGCAGCACCCGCGGCGCCCCGGCAGCGCTGATGCGTCCGGCCGCGGACTCGAGCGCGGATTGACCGCGCGCCATGATCGCCACCGAAGCGCCTTCGGCGCCCAGGGTTTCGGCGATCGCCAGTCCCATTCCCTTGCTGCCTCCCGTGACGACGGCCGTCGCGCCCTGGAAACCCAAGTCCATGAATCCTCCGATCAATCGAGTCCCTGCCAACATAGCGACCTTGTTTGCGTTTCGTGCCAACGCATATTTTTGGCCTGGGGGTCGAGTTGAATCCGTTGACCCAGAATCCGCAATCGCCGATAGGCGGGTACCGGCGCGAGCGGGCTCGGGACTGGTGTCATTCGCCGTGCTGGCGGCTCTGCGCGTCGCAGGACTCTCCGGCGGGCAAGCCGGGACCCTTCTACCGTTAGCCGCGTTGCCGCGCAGAGTGATGCCCAAGCGTTCGCAGCATCTCGCTGAGTTGCTGTGCCAACGCGGACTTCTTGACCTTGCCGGTCGCGGTGAACGGCAACTCGTGCTTGGCGGCGACCCAGATGAATCTCGGCACTTTGTAGGCGGACAACCGGCTGCGCAATTGCTCGCGCAAGGCTTCGCCGTCCAATAGCGATGCCCCGCGCGGTACCACCGCCGCGGCAACGACTGTCCCGCGGCCGGGGTGCTCGGCCCCCACCACGTATGCCTCCAGCACGCCTTCGCAATCGGCAAGCGCGAGCTCGACTTCGGCGGGGGTGACGTTGGTACCGCCACCGGTCTTGATCAACTCGCCCAACCGGCCGGTGAAAGTGATCCAGCCGTCGTCGTACGCGACGCCGCAGTCGCCGGTGCGGTAGTAGCCATCAGCTGTGAACACCTCCTCACGTTCACATTTATGCAAGCGCTGCATCAACGAATAACCGCGAACCCAGATTTCGCCAGGCGTGCCGCGGGGCACCGGTTGCCCGGTGGCGGGATCGACCAAGAGGTGAGTGAGTCCCTCGATCGAAACTCCGCCGGTTCCCGACCGGTCGGGCGGCTGCGGTACGTAGGGATCGACTCCGATGTGATTGCCGCACAATTCGGTCATACCCAACGCGTTGGGTCCCGCCGGACGACGTTGCGGCGGCACCATCGCGGGCATGCTGGTGCGCTGCACCGACTTCAGATTGCGGCAAGCGAATTCGGGGTGCTCGGCCAGAGACTTACCCTGTTGCGGCCAACCCAGGGTGATGGTCGCTTGGTAGCGCTCGATGAGTTCCAATGCCTCTGGCGCGTCGAATGCCGGCTGGGTCACCAGCGTCGCGCCGTGGTGGATCACCGCGTGCAGGCCGGTGATCAATCCACCCACCCAGAAGAACGGCATGGCGGTGAACAGAACGTCGTCGCGTGTGACGCCGTAGGTGAAGGTGAGGTTGTAGGTATGGCGAACCAGAGCGCCCTGGGTGTGGACGGGACCTTTCGGGTCACCGGTGCTGCCGGAGGTATAGACGATCGACACCTCATCGGCGGGCGTGACGCAGGATTCCACGTCGATCAGAAAGTCTGCCTCGGTACCCGACAGCGTGCCTTCAGTTTTCAGCATCGTGGTCCAGCCCCGCGCCATTGACCCGAACACGGCGACAGTGCGCAGGAAAGGCGCAGTGCGAACCGCGATCCGACCGGGGTTGCGTTGTTCGGACAGTCCCGGCAGCGCTTCCTCCAGCCTCGCCAGGAAGTCGTTGTTGCGGAAACTCGGCCACGTCAGAATGGCTTTGAGATCGGCGTGGCGAATGGCCCATGCCAACTCGGATGACTTCTGGAAGGTGTTCAGCGGGACGGCGACCGCGCCGACGCGGGTGGTGGCAAACCAGGCAAGTGCCCAGTCGACACAGTTGGGCAGCAGGATCCCGACGTGGTCGCCCTTGCCGATCCCTTCGGCCATCAGCGCGCTCGCCAGGGTGGCGGAGCGCTGATCCAGCGCGGTGTAGGTCAATTCCTGGTCGCAGACGATCAGGAAGGGCTTGTCGCCGAAACGTGCCGCACCGGATCTCACCAGCTCCGGAATGGTGGGCGAGATATTCGGAAACGGCACATACGCAGGATAGTAGGTTTCGCGAAAGCCGAGAACATCGGTTCTCACGAGCGGATAGAACGCGGTGATGGCGAGCGGCTGTCGGCCGGTCCGTGAAGCACGCGTCCTCACATTGGTTACGATCAGGGTAGAACTGCCATTCTCAGAACATGCAGACGTATGTTTTTGATGCCACGTAACCATCGGAGGGCAACATTCCCGTCGACGAGGTACTCAGCGGCGTCCGCGCATTGGAGGTTGCCGCCTGGACTTTCGTACCGTCGGCCGGGGCAGTGCTGGCCGAGTGGGGCGCGGAGGTCATCAAAGTGGAACCACGCGACGGGGCGATCTTATGAGCGTGCCGTCACCACAGGCCGTCTCCGGTGATTCCCTGGACTTTGACCCGTTCTCGGAGGACTTCTTCAACGGGGCGTTCGACACCTACCGACGTCTTCGTGACGAAGCGCCGGTGTACCACAACGCCAAATGGGACTTCTGGGCCCTGAGCCGCTACCACGACGTCGCTCCCGCCACCAAGGATCACGAAACCTACTCGTCGGCCAAGGGCGCGACGCTGGACATGGTGAAGGCCCATGACAACGCGATCCCGGTGCCCAAGGTGATCATCTCGATGGATCCGCCCGAGCATCAGAAGATGCGCAGGCTGGTGAGCAACGTGTTCACCCCCCGTGCCATCGCGGCGCTGGAAGACATGGTGCGCGAAAAGGTCTACGAACGCATCGAAGCTCTCGACCCCACATCCTTCGACGCGGTGGCGGATTTCTCGGCACTGTTTCCGAACGAGGTCATCACGACCATGCTGGGGGTACCAAAACAGGACCGCGACCAGATCCGGGTCTGGCTCGACCTGCTGTTGGAACGCCATCCCGGCGACATCGCCACCACCAGAACGGGTTACGAGGCCTCAGTCAAGACGGGTGTCTACTACTACAACCTGGTTCAGCAGCGCCGCGCCGAACCGCAGGACGACATGATCAGCCGCCTCATCGAGACCGAGATCGAACGCGACGGCCAGATCGAGAAACTCACCGATGTGGACATCACCGGATTCGCCACCATGCTCGGCGGAGCCGGCGCCGAGACGGTGACCAAGCTCATCGGCAACGCCATGGTTGCGTTTGCCGACTTTCCCGACCAGTGGCAGAAGTTGCGTGCGGACCGCAGCAAGATCCCCGCGGCGATCGAGGAACTACTGCGCTACGAGGCGCCGTCCCAGTACCAGATCCGCACCGCGACAAGCGATGTGACGTTGCACGGCACGACGATCCCCGAAGGCGCCGCCGTTCTGCTGGTGACGGGTTCAGCGACCCGCGACGAGCGGATGTTCCCCGATCCGGACCGGCTGGATATCGACCGGGAACGTAAGATGGGCTTCAATCTCGCGTTCGGCTACGGCGTGCACAGCTGTCTGGGGGCGGCGCTGGCGCGAATGGAAAGCCGCATTGCACTGGACGCTCTACTGGACCTCGTCCCCGAGTACGAGGTTGACCGCCGCGGGTTGCGCCGGGTGGCGATGTCCAACGTCTGCGGCTGGTCGAACGTACCCGTGCGCCGGCGGGACTGAACCGGCGATTCAGACGGGAACTTTGATTCCCAACTGCTCCATCGCGTTGCCGCCCATGATCTTTGCCCTCGCCGACTCAGAAAATCCCTCGAGCCTGTCGACGAAACTCAACGGGTCACCGATGCCCTCCGGGTGCGGAAAATCTGAGCCGAACATGACGTGGTCTTCGCCCATGATGTCGACGATTCCCTTGAGGTCGTCTTCCAGGAACGGGTGAATGTAGATGTTGCGCTTGAACACCTCGACCGGATGCTCGTCGAACTCCTTCGGCATGATCCGGTAGGCGGTGTTCAGTTGCTCCAGCAGGTTTCTGACCCAGCCGCTGCCGTTCTCCACGCACAGGATCTTCAGGTCAGGGAAGCGCGACAGCGCACCATGACAGATCATCGCCGCCAAGGTGTCCTCGATCGCGCGGTGACCCATCACCACCTCGCGCAGCGCGCTCGGTTTGAACGACAGGTACTCGTCACCGCCCTCCCACTCCATGAGGTGCTTCTGGTAACCGCTGTCTGAGGCGTGCATGGTGACCGGCATCCCGACCTTCACCACCTCTTCCCAGAACGGGTCGAACTCGGGCAGGCCCATGGAGCGCGACCCGCCGAAACGGCTGGGCACCGGAGCCGGGCGGACCAGGAAGGTCTTCATACCGCGTTCAAGACCCCAGTGGAACTCCCTGATGGCCTCCTCCACGAGGGGCAGGCAGATCACCGGGGTCGCGAAAATACGGTCCTGGTAGTCGAATGTCCAGTGTTCGTGCATCCATTCGTTGAGCGCGTGGATGATGGCATGGGTGAGAACCACGTCGTCGGTGGTCCGTTCCTCGATCAGGCTCGCCAGGGTGGGATACATCACGCAGCGGTCTATGCCGAGGTCGTCCATCAGCTCGAGCCGGGGGCCGGGCGACTGGTAGGCGGGTATGACATCCATTGCCTCGCCGACGAATTCACGGAACGTCAGCCCTTCGGGATTGTTGCCGAGAAAGTAATCTTCGGCGCTGCCCGGCCTGGCTACCCGCGCGAACGTCGGGTTGGGGATCATGTGGCTGATGTGGTCTTTGACGACGAGTTTGGGCCGGCCGTTGACCTCGACATAACCGACCTTGCCGCGGTGTTGTTTCGGGAGGTATTTGGTGAGCGCATCCGTTGTCTCGTACATGTGGTTGTCGATATCGAAAACCGGGTACGGCAAAACGCGGGCAGGCATGTCAGATTCCTCCTGAGCAGCGAATATGATCATTTACGCTCACTGAGAATGACGTTATCACCTGCCGGTCCAGGCGTCGACCACCGCCTCGGTCGTGGTCACCGTGGCCAGCAGCGCCAAACTGTTGTCGATGACCGTCTCCGCGTATTCACGTGGATAGCCACTCACTGCGTCGCGCGGCAACACGAACTGGTAGCTACGGTTCACCGCGTCCATGACGAAGTTCGGGATCGCGATGTTGACCGAAACACCCACGCCGACAATCGTCTTGACGCCCAGGTTGCGTAGCACCGAATCAAGATCGGTACCGCACATCGGTCCGACACCATGCGTGCGGGTAAGGACCAGATCGGTGTCCACCGGTCCCAGTTCCGGTAGCACCGAGGCGCCGGCGCTGCCCGGCGTGAGTTCGGCGGAGAAGGACTTGCCTGCCGCGAACAGTCGGGCATTGGTGTTGGATCCGCGGCCGTCGGGACGGCGCTGAACCAGGCAATGCACGACGGCAACGCCCGCCGCCCGTGCGGCGTCGAGCAGTTTGGCGATGTTCGGGATCGCCTCGCGGCGAGCCTCCTCGGCAAGCAACGGCAGGCCGGCCTGCGGACCGATCACACCCCCCTGGCATTCCTGCGTCACCAGCGCGGTGGTGAGGGGATCGAGCAGTTCCTGAAGGCTTGGTTGCGGCATGAGAATAGACGTTATCGCGCCGCGATGAACTCCTCGGCGAAGGCCCGGGCATGCTCGATCACCTCGGCCCGGTCTGCACCGGGTGGAGCGATGGTGAGCCACGTGACGCCGGCCTTCTCGAGCCGGTCGATGGTGGCATGGCGCTCGTCTGCCAATCTGTTGTCGTCCAACAGATTTCCGGCCGAGAAGCAGATGTCCAGCGGCTCGGTGCGGCCGATCTCGACCGCGTACCGTTTGGCCCAGTCGATGGCCGCTTCCAAGTCGTCGAGCGTAGCGATCTCCGCCGTCCGTGACGCGGTCGCGTAGCCGAACGTGTTGAACGGCGCCCACCCTTGGGCGCGCGAGACCGCCCGGCGGATGGCCGGCTTGCTGTTGCCGCCAACCCACACCGGTGGCAGGGTCTCGGGCAACGGGCGCAACCGGACCCCCCGGGATGCGAACGACGTGCCGTGATAGGCGATGTCCTCACCGGTCATCACCTTGCCCAGCACGTCCAGCGCTTCATCGAGCAACGCGCCCCGGTTGTCGAAATCGATTCCCAGCGCGCTGAATTCAGGCTTCAGATAACCGGCAGCGGTGCCCAGGATGAGCCGCCCATTGGACAGCACAGCAAGGCTTTGAATCGACTTGGCGCCCAGAAAGGGATTGCGGTAGGCCGCGATATAGACGTTGGTCAACAACTTGATGTCGGTCGTCGCGGCGGCGGCGAATGACAGTGCGACGAACGGGTCCAGGGCGTGGTGACCACCGTGGTCGAGCCACTTGGCGTCGGGCGCCGGATGATCGGTGACGTGCACTGCGGCGAAACCGCTTGTCTCGGCAGCCTTTGCGATGTCGGCAATGGCGTCGGCCGAGACGAACTCGGCTACCTTCTCGACTCGCTGGGTGGGCAATTCTAGGGAGAACGAGACGCTCACGTGAGTCCTTTCACTGCGGAGACAAGTACTGCCAGGCGCTGCGCGTGATAGTCGGGGGTCCCGAACATCAGTTGGGTGGCTTTGGCGCGGCGGACGTAGAGGTGGGCGTCGTGCTCCCAGGTGAATCCGATACCACCATGGATGCGCATGTTGTCCAGCGCAACCCGGAGAAAGGCTTCCGAACAGACCAGTTTCGCGACCGCGGCCACGGTGGCCAGCTGATCGGTCTGGGCCACGTCGGCCGCGTGCGACGCCGCCGAACGCGCCCCCTCGACCAGCACCAACATGTCCGCGCATCGATGCTTGACAGCCTGGAAGCTGCCGATCGGCCGTCCGAACTGGATTCGGTCCTTGGCGTAGCCGACGGCCATGTCGAGGCAGCGTTGCGCTGCGCCGACCTGTTCGGCGGCCAGTGCGACGATGGCGACATCCGAGGTACGCGCCAGTCCGGGCGCGGCAGCACCGTCGGTCCCGATCAACTCCGCCGCGACGCCGTCGAAGTCCACACGGGCGACCTTGCGGGTACGGTCGAGTCCGGCCAGCCGCGTGCGATGCAGGCCTTCCGCTCCGGCATCCACCGCGAACAGGGAGACGCCGGCTTCGGTATTTGCCGCTGCCAGAACGACATCTGCGGTATGCCCGTCGAGCACGAGCGGTGCCGTGCCATGAATCCGGTGGACGCTGCCGTCGCGCTGCGCGCGCAACGTCACAGCGTCTGGTTCCCATGCCCCGAGTCCGCCGTTGAGGATCAGCGTCGCGGTGCTCGTGCCGTCGACCAACGCCGGGACGTACCTCTCGATCGCGGTGCGGTCGGCGCTGGCCAGAAGCGCCGGGGTGGCCAGCGCGACAGTGGCGAAGAAGGGGGAGACCAGCAAGGCCGCACCCATCTCCTCCAACACCACCGCCAGTTCGGCGAGCCCCGCGCCGGCCCCGCCCCACTCCTCGGGTACCGCGACACCGGTCAGGCCCAACTCCGCGGCCAGCTGGTGCCAGGACGACGCGTCGAAGCCGGTATCGGTCGCCATCAGCTCGCGGACGGTGTGGCTGGACGATTTCTCCGTCAGAAAGTCGCGTACGACGCTGCGGAGGTCGTCGACGTCACTTGACGGCACGCGCTGCCTCCAACTGCCGGTCCGCCCCTCGAATAGGTGTAGCCGGATCAGGATAGTATCTTTGCTGAAATAGAGAATAACCATTCTCGCATGGAGGAGCCACGTGGTGACGAAGCTCGACTACGGGATATTCGATTGCGACACCCACTGCTACGAGACGCGGGACGCGTTCACTCGCTACCTTCCCAAGCGTTTTCACGACCGCGCGATCGCCCCGGTCGTCGCCGCCGACGGCAAGGAGGTCATCCTCGCCGGCCACCGGATCGCCACCTTCAACAGCGAGGCCGGACTGGGCTTCGACCTGGCCTACCGGCCGGGCTCGCTCAAGGAGATGCTCAAACAGATGGGCTCGGGCAACCCGGACGAGACCTATGAGCCCCAGCCGATGCAGCCCGAATACCTGGAGCGGGAACCGAGATTGAACGTGATGGCCGCACAGAACGTGGAACGTGCGGTCATCTTCCCGGCAGGTATGGCCTTGGCCGCCGAGCACTATGTCGACGACACCGAGGCGCTCTATGCCAATCTGCGCTCGTTCAACCGCTGGTTCGATGAGACATGGGGATTCAACTATCAGGACCGGCTGTACGCCACCGCGTTGTTGTCGCTGCGAGACCTCGAGTCGTCGATCCGGGAAACCGAGGCGATCATCGAGCAAGGCGCACGCCTGGTGCTGCTCCCGACGGGGCCTGCCTATGGGCGCTCACCCGGCGACCCGTACTTCGACCCGATCTACGCGCGGCTACAGGAAGCCGGTTGCACCCTGGTCTTCCACATCCAGCCGTACTGGTATTTCACGGCCATCTCGCCGGCTTGGGGGCACAGTCCCGACCCTGCCGCGTGGCACATGTCTGCCTGGCAGTGGATGAACATCTACGGGCAGCGACCGATCGAGGACACCCTGTCCGCGCTCATCTTCGACAACCTGTTCGGGCGGTTTCCCGGACTGAATGTCCTTGTCGCCGAACATGGTGCGGAGTGGGTGCCGCAGTTCTGCATCCACATGGACAAAAGCCGCGGGATGGGCCGCAACGGTCCCTGGATCGGCGGCAAACTGACCGAGCGCCCGTCGCAGATCTTCCGCCGCCACGTCGGCGTGGTCCCGTACCCCGAGGACGACATCCCGACCATCGTCGACCGGCTGGGCTACGACGAATGCCTGCTGATGGGTTCGGACTATCCGCATGCCGAGGGACTGGCCGAACCGGCCGATTTCGTCAAGCTGCTCGACCCGCTCGACGACGGCGCCAAGCGACGGATCATGCGCGACAACGCCGATCAGCTGCTCGCTCGGGGCTAGTACCTGTGCCGGACGACGACGTCGACCTGGAGTTGCTGCGGTCGTCGGCGCGCAAGTTCCTGGCGGAGCGGGCAGACAGCCAATGCATCGGCGCCCTGGCGGCGCTGGACTGGACCGGCCTGCTCGTCGACGAAACCCTGGGCGGTGCCGGCTGGCGCCCCGTCGAGTCGTGCGTCGTCGCCGAGGAACTCGGCCGGGCACAGGATGGCTCGGCGTGGTTCGGGACGGTGGTGTCCGCAGCCGCGGTCGCCGCGGCGCCCGAGGAAATCAGACAGCGTTGGCTGCCAGACCTTTTGCGCGGTGCCGTCACGGCCGGGATCGCCGTGGGAGACGGCACGCGAATCGTCCGTGGTGATGTGGTGGATCTTGTTGTGGCGTTGCGAGACAACGGTGTTTACCTCATCGACGGCGCGGGTCCACAGTGTCGCCGAGCTGACGGCGATCTGTTGGACGTCACCCGGCCAGTTTGGTCCGTCGACGTTGTCGGCGTGCCGAGTGTGCCGATCGGCCCGGCCGAGTTGGCGCGCCGGCTGTCGGCGGTCGCCCGCGTGCTCGTCGCCGCCGATTCGGTCGGCGCTGTCGCCATGACGCTGGAGCGGCTGACGTCCTACCTCAAGGAGCGCATCGCATTCGGGGCGCCGATCGCGAGCTTTCAGGCGGTTCAGCACCGGCTGGTGGAACTGTTCGTCTTCGTGGTCAAAGCACGCGCCATCGTGATGAGGGCGGCTCGCGCGCTCGCCGCGGGCGAGGACCGCGCGGCGGTGTTGACGACGGCGGCTCATGCTTTCGTTGCCGCGAAAGCGGCTGCCGCCGTTGATGAATGCATGCAGTTGTCGGGCGGGATCGGCTTCACCTGGGAGTATCCGCTGCACTACGAATTGCGGCGGGTGTTCGACAACGGGCATCTAATCGGCACCGCACGGACGAGCCGGGCCCTGTTCGCCGAGGAGTCTGGCTGGTGAGCGATTTCGGGTCCAGGCCGAGCGCAGAACAGTTGGCGGCGTTCAGAACTCGGGTCAGGGCACACATCACGCAACACGCGCCTACCATCGAAGCCCGTGAAGGGCATCGGGCGCCGAAGGACGCCGCGCAGGAAGCGCAATTGCGCAGCTGGTTCGCCGGATTGTTCGACGCGGGCTTCGTCGGTGCGGATTGGCCCGTCGAGTACGGCGGCAGGTCTGACCATCATCCGCTACACGACCGCATCGTCAGCGAGGAGATCCTGCGCGCCCGGGCGCCGCGCCCGGTCGACCAGGTCAATCTCGCTGCCCATGTACTGCTGCACTTCGGCTCCCCGGAGCAGAAGCGGACTCTGTTGCCGCGGATCCGCAGCAGCGAGCACGTGTGGTGCCAGCTTTTCAGCGAACCCGATGCGGGCAGTGACGTCGCCGCAATCCGCAGCCGCGGTGTACGGCAGGACGACGGCAGCTGGGTCATCGACGGACAGAAAACGTGGATCACCGACGGGCATTGGGCCGACATGGGTTTGGCGCTGATCCGGACGGATCCGACGTCGTCACGTCATCACGGCCTTTCGGTGTTCGCCGTCCCGTTGACTGCGCCCGGCGTCCAGGTCCGGCCCATCCGCACTGTCGGGGACGCGATCGAGGTGAACGAGGTCTTCCTGAGCGGTGTGGTGGTCGGTTCCGACAGTCTCGTCGGCGAAGCGGGTCAGGGTTGGTCGATCATCATGGCGGGTCTGGACTTCGAGCGCTTCGGTATCGGCGGCAACGTGGTGCTGCTCGAACTGCTGATCGACGACCTGGTGACGGTGGCGCGCCACGGGCACGTCGACGGCACGCCGGCGTGGGAGCACGACGACATCCGCCAGGCCGTCGCCGAATTGGGCGTCGAGGTCGAGGTGGCGAAGTCGTTCATCGACGACCATGTCGAGCGGTTGATCGCCGGCGCCGACCAACCCGGCGACGGCTCGATCGCCAAGCTCAGCTTCGCCGAGACCTACCATCGGATTTCTGCCTACGGCGCCGAACTCGCCGCCGCCACAAGCGAATCCGTCACGAACGACACGGAAGTGCAGCGAGCCAAACAGCGTCTGCGAGAATGCTGGTTGTGGTCGCGCGCCTATACGATCTCCGGTGGAAGCTCCGAGATAATGCGTAACATCCTCGCGAAACGTCGACTGTTGTTGCCGAGCGGCTGATGTCCGAAACGTATTGGGGCCTGGTCGAAACCGCAGCACAGACACACCCCGACCGCATTGTGCTCGTTGATGACTTTGGCCGCAGCCTCACGAATTCCCAGTTGCGCGAAGCAGCGGAGAAAACGGCAGCGGCGTTGGCTGCTGACGGAGTCCGCGACGGCTCCGTAGTGTCGTGGCAGCTGCCGACCACGATGGAGACGATGGTTGTCATGGTCGCTCTGGCGCGTCTCGGCGCCGTCCAGAACCCTATCCTGCCCATCTGGCGCGAGAGCGAAGTCGGCTTCGTGACAGCGCAACTCGGAACCAACGTGATCATTGTGCCGGGTGTGTGGCGCGGCTTTGACCATGTCAAGCTCGCCGGAGGCCTCGCTAAGGATAGGCCGATGACCGTGGTAGTGGTTGACCACGCGGCTCCGGTTGCCGACGGCCTACGGCTTCCGGCCGGTGACCCCGCGTTATTGCCCGCGCTGCCGACGGAAGCAACCCTGCCGCGCTGGGTCTACTACTCATCGGGTACCACCGCAGCACCCAAGGGCGTGCGGCACTGCGACCGCTCGGTGATCGCCGGGTCCGCTGGGGTGGTCGGCATGTTCGGTGCGTCGAACAGTGACGTCAACCCGATTGCCTTTCCTGTGTCACACATTGGTGGTGCGGCGATGCTGGCGGCGAGTCTGCTCACCGGCATGCGGCTGGTTCTATTCGACGTATTCGATCCGGTCCTCACACCAAAGGCGATCGCAGCGCATCGGCCGACGATGCTCGGCTCGGCGACCCCCTTCTTCGTGGCCTTCATGGCCGCGCAGCGCGAGCACGGCACGGATCCGCTATTTCCCGATCTCCGCGGTTGCGTCGGGGGAGGCGCGCCCATCACCGCTGAGTTGGGGCGACAAATTCGCGAGACCTTTTCCGTTGCAGGCGTTGCAAACTCATGGGGATTGACCGAGTTTCCCGTCGTGACCTCGCCCCCACCGGACGGAGAGCCCGCGATTCTTGATAACACCGTCGGTCGGCCCGTGCCGGGGGTGTCCGTGCGCGTCGTCGATGACAACGAGCGCGACGTCGACACCGGTGAGGAAGGCGAACTTCGACTCAAGGGACCGCAGTGCTTCCTCGGATACGTGGACGGCTCGCTCGACGCCGACGCCTTCGACGCCGACGGCTGGTTTCGTAGCGGTGATCGCGGGCGGATCAACGCCGACGGCAACGTCGTCGTCACCGGCCGCATCAAGGACGCGATTATCCGCAATGCGGAGAACATCTCGGCGCTGGAGATCGAGGGTGTGCTGGCCGAACACCCCGCGGTAGCCGACGTCGCGGTCATCGGTGTACCGGATCCTGTTACGGGAGAACGGGTTTGCGCCGTGGTGGTTGCCGAGGACGGGAGCGACGTCACGCTGGCCGAGCTGGCCGAACATTGTCAGGCGCAGGGGTTGAGCCGGCACAAATCACCGGAACGCCTGGAGTTGGTACAGGCACTGCCGCGCAATCTCACCGGCAAGGTGCTGAAGAACGAACTGCGGACGCGGTTCACGTAGGCCGCATGACTTCGTCCGCGATCTTGACTGGCGCGGAGACGCCTTCTACGGTCACTCCAGGATTCTGAGAACCCTATCTCGAATATCCGAAAATGTTGGACGGTCGGCGGAGGTGAGTCGCGTTGCGTGCAGTGGTGTTGAGAGGCGGCCGGCTGAAAGTCCGCGAGACTGCCGATCCCGTTCCCGGTCCAGGTGATCTGCTGCTGAAAACCCTCAGCACCGCGATCTGCGCTTCCGATGTTCACTTCATGGACCACCCCGAACTCGGAGTCGATGACCCGACGGGCCGCTCGCTCTACGACCCCGACCGCGACATCGTGATGGGGCACGAATTCGTCGGCGAGGTGATCGGCCACGGCCCCGGCTGCAGCGATGCGTTTCCGATCGGTTCCCGCGTCACGTCGATGCCGATCCGGTTGGTCGACGGCGGCACCGGCGGCCTGCGCATCATCGGTCAACACCCGGACGCGCCAGGCGGTTTCGGCGAATTGCTGGTTGTACCGGAGGTCACGGCCAGGGTGGTCGACGGATCGGTTTCCAGCGATGCCATAGCGGTCGTGGATGCGTTCGCGGTCGGCGAGTTCTATGTGCGTGCCGCCAACATTCAGCCCGGAGAGACACCGATCGTGATCGGCGCCGGAGCGATCGGACTGTCCGCGGTCGCGGCGCTGTCCGCCCGTGGCATCGAACCGATCATCGTCTCCGACTTCAAAGCGGAACGACGCGAACTCGCCGCGACGAGCTTCGGTGCGCACGTCTTGGTGGATCCGGGCGAACGGTCGGTGTTCGACGTGTTCCGCCAGGTGCGGGCCGAACACCATCGCGGCGGTCCGGCGGTCGTGTTCGAGTGCGTCGGCGCTCCGGGACTCATCGGGAACCTGGTCAAGGAGGCGGAGTTCTACAGCCGGATCTATTGCGCCGGTGGCTGGTACACCGGCGACACCCTCGACATCACCGAAGCCACCCGCAACGGGCTCACCCTGCAGTTCGGCGGTGGTCCTATGCCGCAGGACTGGTACGGCGTGCTCGAGGCCGTGGTCGAGGGCAGGCTCGATCCGTTGCCCAGCATCGGCCGGATCATCGGATTAGACGACGTGCCCGACGCTCTGGATCAGGCGCGCAGATCCGAGGGGCCGCCCCGGGTCGTCGTACACCCGAACGGAGACGTCGAATGACCGACCGCGACGAGCTTGTCGATCTGACGATTCGCTACGCCACTGCGATCGACAGTCGGCAATACCAGCTGCTCTCAACGGTTTTCACCGCGGATGCCGAGCTGGACTACGGCGAGGTCGGGCAGTGGACCGGAGCGGCAGAGGTCACCGAGTTCATGGACCTGGCCCATGCGGGGGCCGCGAACACCATGCATCGGATGAGCAACCAGGTCGTCGCCGTCGACGGTGACACCGCGACGCTGCGGACCTACCTCGACGCGTTGATACTCGCCGCAGACGGCTCTGGGGTGAATGCGGTCGGATACTACGACGACGAAGCGGTGCGCACCGGTGACGGCTGGCGGATCCGCAAGCGCAAGTTCACCTCTGTTCGGCTCGTCATTGTTGCCGGCTGAGAGTCGCTAGTCCTCGTCGCCGACCGGTCTGATCGTTGGGCCTGGCGAGGCGGTCGACTCGCCGGGAAATGGTGTTTGGCCGTATCCAGGTCCTACTCGCACGGCTTCGGTGTGAATCCGTGGCGTTGGTTGTGAAGTGACGGCTTTCGGGGTGAAGCCACGGCGGAAAAATTGGCGAAATACCTACCAGGATTCACGCGCAAAGCCCAGGATTCACGCGCAAAGCCCAGGATTCACGCGCAAGCCCAGGATTCACGCGCAAAGCCCAGGATTCACGCGCAAACGCGCCAGCCCCTCAGACGCCGATCAACTCCTTGAGGTTGCCGCCCATAACCCGGGCCGCGGTCGCCTCCGGCAGATCCGAGAGCTCCCTGACGAACTCCGCGGGCTCGGCCAGGCCTTCGGGGTGCGGGTAGTCCGAGCCGAACATCACGCGCTCGGCGCCCAGCACGTCGATGAGATGGGACATGTCCTCTTCGTGAAACGGGTTGACCCACACATGCCTGCGGAAGACGTCGCATGGGTGCTCGCTGAACTCCCGCGGCTTCTTGCGGTACACCCGGTCGAAGACCTCCATCAGTCGCTGTGCCCACGACCCGCCGTTCTCGACCACGCCGATGCGCAGACCGGGGAAGCGTTCGAACACGCCGTGGGCGATGAATGCCGCGAGCGTGTCGAAGATGTGCCGGCTCTCCTCGTAGATGAACCCGCGAAGCTTGGTCAGCTGGAAGCCCTGGAACTCGTCGCCGCCTTCCCAGTCGTTCAGGTAGCGGTCATATCCCGCATCGGAATTGTGCATCTGCACCGAGATGCCCGACGACTCGACGAGGCGCCAGAAGTCGTCGAATTCGGGCAATGCGGGGGAGCGAGAAGTGCCATCTGAACGCGGGACGGGGGCCGGCCGGATCAATACCGTCTTCGCTCCGTTGTCCAGGCACCACTCGAGTTCCTCGACGCCCTTGGCGGGATCGTTGAGCGAGATCGCCGGCACCGCGAAGATGCGGTTCTGGTAGTTGAAGGTCCAGTCGTCGCGCAGCCAGCGGTTGAACGCGTGCGTCACCGCGTGGGTGAGTTCGGTGTCGGATTTGGTGCGTTCTTCGAGCATGCCCGCCGTGGTCGGGAACATCACCGCGCCGTCGACACCTTGGCGGTCCATCAATGCCAGGCGCAGGTCGGGGCGCCGGAATTCATCGGGACAGCGGATCGGGTTGGCGAGTTCGCGCAGGGTTTTGCCGTCCGGGTTGATTCCACGGTAGTAGTCGGCCCAGGCGCCGGGGGTGGGGATCACTTCGTAGGTCGGGTTCGGAATGCACTCGGTGACGGTGCCGAGGATCTGCAGCTTCTTGCGGCCGTTGATGTCGACGAATTTCAGTGCCTCGGAGTACTTCTCCGGCAGATAGCGGGTGTAGGCGTCGATGGTCTCGTACATATGGTTGTCGGCATCCCAGACCTCGAATGCCCGTCCGTCCGCCATAGCCGCCTCCTCCGCAGGTTCGGAGATCACTATATCCGAATACGAGAACATATGTTCTCACACCCGGCCGGAGCCATGTGCGGGGCAACGAGATCAACTATTCTCAGTACCGCACAGGCGCCTGCGCCACGTCGGCGAGTGCCACGAGCTCACGTTTGACGACTTTGCCGACGTCGTTGCGCGGCAGCGTATCCACGAACACGATCCGCACCGGGACGCGATAAGGTGTCAATCGGCCACGGCACCAGGCCACCAGGTCGGGTTCGGTCAGCGACGGATCGGCACGGACCACGAACGCCCAGGGCACCTCGCCGAGCCTTTCGTCGGGAACTCCGACGACCGCCGCATCCCGCACGCCGTCCGCTCCGATCAACACATCTTCGACCGTGCCGGGAAACACCTTCAGCCCGCCGCGATTGATCATGTCCGACACCCTGCCGTCCAGCCACAGGAAGCCGTCGTCGTCGAACCAGCCGAGGTCGCCGGTGTGGAACCACCCGTCGTCGGTCAACCGGTCCAGGAAGGCGGGATCCACGTCGCGTGCCGCGGTGGTCGGCGTGCGGACCAGCACCTCGTCGTCGGCAATGGTCACGTCGATGCCCGGCAGCGGCCGTCCCACCGAGCCCAGTTTGGTTTCGCCCCATTCCCGCGCGTCGGCGGCCGACCAGCCGACGACTTCGCCGCCGAGTTCGGTCTGGCCGTAGGAGTTGAGCACAAGCACGCCGAACTTGTCCCGGAATCGGCGGGCCTGCGTCGGCGACAGGGGAGCGGTGATCGACCGGACGATCTTCAGCGGCGACAGATCGGTCACCGCTACGTCCTGCAGCACCATCGTCAACGCCGCCGGCGGCAACACCGCGGAACGCAGCTGGTGTCTGCGAACCAGCGCCGCGAAGTCAGCCGGCGAAAAGCGTTCCATCAGAACCACTCCCGAGCCAGCGCGAAACGCGAACAGCACCTGGTAGATTCCGGCCCACAGGGACAACGACAACGGCACCAGATTCGGCATCGGTGTCCTCGTCAGCGCGCCGGCAGCGGATTTGGGCCCGCGAAGTTTCGCCAGCAGCCGATCGATCAGGTCGAGCACGGTCGCGTGCCGCAACGGCACCGGCTTGGGCGGCCCGGTGGTCCCCGAGGTGAACTGCAGCAGCGCCACGTCGTCGTCGTACTGGCGGGGGTTGGTCAGGGGCCGCGCCGCGGGATCCGCCGTCCATTGCAGGTGCGCGCCGGTGACGACGGTCAGCCCGAAGCCGGAAAAGCGTTGCCGCAGAGCGGGAGTCGTGATCACCGCGACTGGCCGCAGGATCTCGAGCTGAGCGGCCAGTTCGGAGTCGGCGGCCCGTGGGTTGAGTGGGGTGTAGACCCCACCCGCCCGCCAGGTGCCGAACAGTGCGGCGACGGTGACCGCGTCGTTGGGCAACATCGCCGCGACGACCTGTCCGGTCGTCAACCCCGACTCGGTCAGCAGCGCGCCGAGCCCCTCGGCGCTCGCGGACAACTCGCCGGCAGTCACGTCGCCGACGAGCGTATGCACCGCTACGTCGGGCAATCCGTCGAGCAGGACGGCCAGGCTCATGAATCTGGTTCCAGTGGTTGCCAGTTGGGCGTTCTCTTGTCTGCGAATGCGGCGGGTCCTTCGTTCTGGTCCGGATGACCCCACATCGACGTCAGGTGCTCGGCACCGGCCCGGCACGCGTCGGTCAGACCGTACTCGAGCGCACCCCACAATGCCCGTTTGGTGGCCCGCATCGCGGCCGGCGAATTCCTGGCGATCTTTTCCGCGAGTGCCTGCGCCACGTCACGCAGCTTTTCGGGTGGATCGACGACTTCGCTGATCATGCCGAGCTGGTAAGCGCGCTGTGCGCTCAACCGCTCGTGACTGCCCACCAACGCCATCCGTAACACGGCCTCGGCGGGCACTTTGCGCATCAACGCGATGGTTTCCAGCGCAGAGACCTGACCGATGGACACGTGCGGGTCGACGAACGACGCATCAGAGGCGGCGATGACGATGTCGGCGTCAGCCACCCAGTGCAGTCCGCCGCCCGCGCAGACACCGTTGATGGCGGTGATGACCGGCTTTGCGACGTTGCAGTGCCAGCCGGTGAGTTTGAGGTCGAGCGTCCGCATCGTTTCCTGGAACTGCTGCACGGCTTCACCGTCCAGGTCCTCGACGTCCGCACCCACCTGGAAAGCCCGTCCGTTGCCGGTGTGCACGATGACGCGGACAGCAGGGTCGGCATCCAGATCCGCCCAGGCCCTGGGGAATTCGGCGCGCATCACGACATCGTATGCGTTGAGACGGTCCGGTCGGTTGTTGATGATCCAGCCGACGGGACCGTGCCGCTCGACGATCAGCCGCTGATAAGTCATCGGAGTTCCGCCACATCCGACAGCGGCTGCCACTGCGCAACGCGCTTTTCCCGCCACGCCCGCACACCTTCTGCGTGGTCGGGATGGTTGCGTAGCCGCCAGATCTCGTCGGCGGCTTCGCTGCGCGCCTGGGTCAAACCGACTTCCAGCGCTCGCCACAGCGCTTTCTTGGTTGCCCGCATGGCCGTCGGTGAATTGGTGGCGATGGCCGCGGCGAGCCGCTCTGCCGTGTGGCGCAACCGCTCGACCGGCACCACCTCGGACACCATCCCCAACTCGTAGGCGCGCTGGGCGGAGATGCGTTCACCTTTGCCGCTCAATGCCATTCGGGTGACCGCTTCCATCGGCGACTTGCGCAACAGGGTGATCGCCTCATAAGCCACCGCTTGACCCAGCGATACGTGCGGGTCGACGAAGGACGCAGTGTCGGCGGCGATCACGATGTCGGCGTCGGCCACCAGATGCAGCCCCCCGCCCGCGCACACGCCGTTCACGGCCGCGATGACTGGCTTCCACACCTGGCAGTGCCACGACGAGATCCTCAGCGCGGCATCCCTGGTGCGCCGGGAATGCCGTCGCATGGCCTGCTTGTCGCGGGCGACTTGCACGACGTCCATCCCGGTACAGAACGACCGGCCGTTGGCGGTGTTGACGATCACCCGCACCTCGGGATCGGTATCCAGGTCGGCCCATGCGGCTTCCAGCTCGTCGAGCATCAGTGCATCGAACGCGTTGCCGGCGTCCGGCCGGTTCAAGACGAGCCAGCCGATGCCGTCCGACTTCTCTACGATCAGGCGTTCGTAGGTGCTCACGAGCGCGGAATCTCTTTCCAGGGCTTACCCTTCCACGGATCCGGCTCCCTGGGCAGACCTAGTACCCGCTCGCCGAGGATGTTCTTGTTGATGTCGGTGGTGCCGCCTTCGGTCCCATTGGCCAGGCTGCGCAACATGCCATGGACCTCGGGTGGCAACTCGTCCGGATCGTCGCCGGCGGGCCACGCGACCGCGGACGTCCCCAGCAGGTCCACCATCAAATCTTGAATCTCCTGATTCAGGGTCGCCTGATGCACCTTGCCGATCGACGACGCCGCGCCGGGGGATTGTCCCGCCGAGAGCGCTTTGCGCACACGCACATTGGTCCAACCGCGGACCTGTTCCTGGGCCCACAGCCGCATCACCTTGACCCTGATCACCGGGTCGTCCCAGCGGCCGGTCTCCTGAGCCAGGGTGATCAATCGTTCAGCGCTGAACCCACCGAGACGGCCCATGCCACCGGATCCGGAGCCCGAGACCATCTGCCGTTCGCTGGACAGCGTCGCAGCGCTGACCCGCCAGCCGTCGTCGACGTCGCCGACACGATGTGCGTCGGGAACCCGGGCGCCGTCGAGAAAGACTTCGTTGAATTCGGATTCGCCGGTGATCTGGCGCAGGGGCCGTACCTGGACGCCGGGTTGGTGCATGTCGAGCAGGAAGTAGGTGATGCCCTGGTGCTTGGGTTGCTCAGGGTCGGTGCGGGCGAGCAGGATCGCGTAGTCGGCCTCGTCTGCCCAGGTGGTCCAGACCTTCTGCCCGGTGATCACCCAATCGTCACCGTCACGCACCGCGCGGGTCGCGAGCGAGGCGAGATCGGATCCCGCGCCGGGTTCGCTGAACAGCTGGCACCACTTCTCCTCGTTGCGCACGATCGGCGGCAGGAAGCGCCGCCGCTGTTCCTCGGTGCCGTGACTGAACAGCGCCGCCGCCGTATTGTTCAGGCCGAGCGGATTGAGTCGGGTCAGCCGCAGCGGCCGCAGCACTGCTTCTACGGCACCGGCGACTTCGGCGGTGACACCGAGTCCGCCGTGCTCGGGTAGCCAGGTGGGGACGACCAGACCCGACTGCGCGAAGACCGGGTACCACTGCCGGTATTCGTCGGGGCTGCGGTTGGCGCGTAAGGCGTTCGGACCCCGCGCGGCCGCCGACCGCCACGCCGCCGGTACCTGGTCGGCGACCCACTGCTCCACAGCCGCGACGGCCTCCGCGACCCCGCTGTTGCTGGTGATCGGAAGTCGTGTCATCGGCCCTGAAACTTCGCGTCGCGCTTGTCCCGAAATGCGGCCAGACCCTCGCGGAAGTCCTCACTGCGGCTGGACAACTCGAGTGCCATGGCCTCGTTCTGCAGATGGCGGTCGAGGTCGAGTCCATGGCCGCTGTGCAACAGCCATTTGGTCAGACCCAGTGCGACGGTGGGGGCTTCGCCGAGCATCGACACGAGTTCGGCCGCGTCGGAGTCCAATTGGTCCGCCTCGACACTGCCGTGGATGATGCCCCAGTCCGCCGCGGTGGTCCCGGATATCTCCTGGCCCAGCATCAGCAGCTGGCGGGTGCGGACCATGCCGATCAGTCGGGGCAGCAACCATGCCGCACCGCTGTCGGGGGTGAACCCGCGAGCCATGAACGGTTCCCAGAACCTGGCGTCGTCGGCCGCCACGCAGAAGTCGGCGGCCATGGCGATGTGAAATCCGAGGCCGGCCGCCCAGCCCCGCACTACCGCGACGATCGGCACCTGGGTTTGCAGCATCAGCGGAATGAGCCGGTTGGCCTTGTTGGGCAGCCGCCGCTGCGTGCTTCCGACTCGGGGTTTGCGTTCTGATTTCGCGTTGTTGGCGATCAGGTCGGAGCCGGCGCAGAAGTCCGGTCCCTGCGCATCGATGCGGATGACCCGCACCGACTCGTCTGTTCCCGATGCCGCGAGGTGGCCGATCATCGCATCGAGCATCACGTCGTCGACGGCGTTCCGGCGATCGGCACGGTCCAGCGTCAGCCGCAATATCGAGCCGTGTTGTGCGGCTTGAAGTCCCGGGACACTGCGGTACTCCATGCGTCAGCGCTCGGCGAACTGCGCGGACACCGCCGTCAGCAGCTCCGTCAGGTTGGTGGCGCCGGCGGGCGGGCGGGGCAGGCGAACCGGCCCGCGTTCACGGCTGGGCAGCAGAATCGTGGCGTGACCCGGTGCGGTGACCTCACCCCGATGATTGGTCGCGGCCAGCTCGAGATCGACGGCGGGACGGTCGCCGTCGGCGAGATACTTCCGCGCGATGATGCCGGTGATGGTGTGCACGTCGCCCACATAGTTGAACAACCGGAACTCGCAGTCGAGTTTCCACAACCATGCGTCGTCACCCATCCAGTCGGTGCACAGATGGATCAACCAGGTCTCGCGCATCCGACCGTAGTCGAAAGTATTGGGATTACCGGCGTTTCGCGCCGCACTCGGATCCCAGTGCACCCGCTGCTGCACATCCGGGACGCCGTGCTCGTTGAGCGTGTAGAAGCGGGGGATGCGCTGCCGGTTGCGCCACGCCAGTCGCAGCGGCCGGACACCGTACATCCCGGTGCCCATGCCGACGTGCCAGCACACCATGTCGGTCACCGTGAGTGGCCCTTTGGTCAGTGGTCCGACCTCGTCACCCTCGTTCACGTCCTCCCACCAGCGCGGGTCCGCACCGCGCACCGTCTCGCGCGCATACCGCTCGTCGAGTTCAGCGATCTCCTCGGCGGTCCACGTCTTCGGCTCGACAGCGTCGTATTTCTTTCGGCCCCGCGCCTTGCTGCGCTCGGTGCGAATCATGTTGCGGTACTGGCCGCCCAGGATCGTGCCCTCGTCGTCCCGGAACACCTGGGCCGACCACTCGTGGACGGCGCGCTCGGCGAACTCACTGGACTTGTCCAGCGCCGCCACCAGCGCATTACGCCGATACACCCGGTGATTCGCACGCAACGGGGCCCACCATTCCCGCGCCGACGAGGCGTAGAACGCGTGCACACCGCGCAGCGGGTCACCCTTGGTCAGGGCACGTTGTTCGTCGGACAGCGCGGCAACCTCGTCCTCACCGATCAGCGTGTCGCCGCCGACAAGAGCGGGCGGGGCGACAGACTCGCCCCAGACGGTCTTGGCCGCGTACTCCGGATCCGCCCACAACGGGTTGGAATCGCCGTAGCTCTCGGCGACATGGCGGAACGCGTCCTCGTTCGGACGAAAATAGTGCGGAGGCTGGGTGTGCGGAACGGCGATACCGATGGTGGCGCGCAATCGGGCCAGCCCCTCATCGGTGATCCGGCCGGTCTCGGCCATCGCACTGCCTCCTCGTTGTGGCCCGTGCGGTAGCCGGACTCGCAGCCAGACAGAGTGGAAATTAAGATACCCGAAAAGCGGAAACGCCGTTAACGCAGGGGTAGAGCGGTATGGGTGAAGAAGAATCCGGGATCGTCGTCAGGATCGGCGACGACGCCGTCGCGCGGATCACGATCGTTCGGCCCGAGTTGGGAAACTCCTTGTCGCCCTTGGCGCGTGACGCACTGACCGAAGCATTCGCGGAAGCCGGTGACAACCCCGGCGTGCGCGCCGTCCTGCTGAGCGCGAGCGGCACGCGGCACTTCTGCGCCGGGGCGGGACTGTCGGCGTCGGCGTCGCCGGCCGCAGAGAGACGTCCCGGTGACGTGGCGCGAATGTTGCAGCGCGGGTGGCAGCGGCTCATCGGATCCATCCTGGACTGCGACAAACCAGTTGTCGCCGCGGTCAAAGGCACTGCCGCCGGCGCCGGCGCGAGCCTGGTGCTGGCCTGCGACCTGGTCGTCATGTCCACCGAGGCAAGGCTTGTCGAGGCGTTCGTCCATCGCGGTATCCTGCCCGACTCCGGTGCTGTACATCTGCTGACGAGAATTGTGGGCCTGCGCAAGGCGACCGAGCTGTTGATGCTCGGTGAGCCCGTCGACGCAGCATCCTGCGAACGCCTCGGATTGGTCAATCGTGTGGTGGCGCAGCACGATACCGATGCGACCGCCGAAGAGCTCGCATTGCGGCTGGCTGCCGGCCCGACGGTGATGCTCGGCTTGACCAAGCGGCTGCTGGCGGTCTCGTCGGAATCGGGACGTGACCGTGCTTTCGAGCAGGAGGCGTGGGCTCAGGAGGTGGTGTCGCGCACGAGTGACCTTCAGGAGGGCTTGTCGTCGTTCGCCGAGCGGCGTCGGCCTCGTTTCTCGGGGCGCTGACGCCTGGTCAACCGGCGGCGGGTCCGCCCCGAATGGTGAATGCGGCGCTGTCATCGATCTCGTCTATCGACTCCGCCACTTTCTCCGGTGTCAGGGCGGCGTCTTGGATTCCCTTCGTCACGCCGACGAAGACCCGCGACACCTTTCCTCCGCCCACCGAGTAGATGTGCGCGGTGCGGTCGCAACTGGGATGAGACAGGTAGAGCACCACCGGAGTGACGAGCTCGGGGTCCATGACCTTGCCCGACTCGCCCATGATCGTCTCGGTCATCCGGGTGCGGGCGATGGGCGCGATCGCGTTGATCGCGATGTTGTTGCGGGCACCCTCGATCGCGAGTACGTGCATCATCCCGACCAGGCCCATCTTGGCCGCACCGTAGTTGGCCTGCCCGAAGTTGCCGAAAAGGCCGGTGCCGGAGGTCGTTTGGACGATGCGGCCGTAGTTCTGCTCCCGCATGACGGGCCAGACTGCCCGGGTCACGTTGAACGTGCCGATGAGGTGCACTTCGATGACCGCGTCGACCTGGTCGGCGGTCATGTTCTTGAACGCCGCGTCGCGCAGGATCCCCGCGTTGTTCACCAGGATGTCGACCCGCCCGAAATTGTCCATCGCGGCTGCGATGATCGCGGCGCCGCCTTCCTCGGTTGCCACCGAGTCGTTGTTGGCGATCGCGGTTCCTCCGGCGGCCACGATCTCGTCGACCACGGACTGGGCCGCCGACGCGGACGCGCCACTGCCGTCGACCGCGCTGCCCAGATCGTTGACCACCACTCTCGCGCCGCGGCGGGCGAACTCGAGGGCGTGGCAACGGCCCAACCCGCCGCCCGCACCGGTCACCACCGCCACCTGGTTGTCGAAAGTCATTGTCGGCATGGGGAGAGGTTACATTTACCCAATCGAGAACAGTCATTTGCATCGGAGGGCGTCGTGGGCCTGCTGGAGAATGCGCACCGGCGAGCTGCAGCGTTGCGGCCCCGCTACCGCGCGGCCGGATTCTGGTCGGCGCAGCCCGCGGATGCGGTTCGGCTCGCCGCGGCGCGGTATCCCGGCCGGCCCGCGGTCATCGATCGGCGTGCCGAACTGAGCTATGCCGAACTGGATCAGCGCATCGACGCCGCTGCTCGAGTGATGCTGAACGCCGGTGTGACGGCGGGCAATTCCGTCGTGCTGGTCGTCGGCAACGACGTCGAATCGACGGTGGCCGTGCACGCCGCGTTGCGCATCGACGCGGTGGCTCTGCTCGTGGCGCGCAGCGCGGGTGCAGCACAAATTGCGGAGATCGTCGCGCGGACGGGTGCCCGTTTCGGGGCGGCCCCCAACTGGGCGCCGTCCGGGGATATCCCCCTGCAGTGGATCGAGACCGTCGGGAGGTTGACCACCGGCGGTATCGAGCCGTCCCGCCCGGCCGACGAACCGTGTCTCGTGCTGTACACCTCCGGTACGACGTCGCGACCCAAGGGGGTCATCCACTCGCTGAGCACGTTGACCAAGGCCTCGGTCAATTACATTGCGGCGGCGGGGCTCACGGCGCAGGACCGGATCTTGCTGGTGAGTCCGCTGGCGTCGGTCACCGGGGTGGTGCAAGCACTGTTCATCGCGCCGATGCTGGCGATACCGGTGGTGCTCGAGGAACGCTGGGATCCGGTGTCGACCTGTGAGTTGACGGTCGCATCGGGTGCGACGTGGTACGGAGGACCGGATCGGTTGCTGGACAGGATGCTCGACGAGGCGGCGGCGCGGCGGTACCCGGTCCCGTTGCGTGCGGTGTTCCTCGGCGGCACCATGCTGGATCGGCGGATCGTCGAGCGCATCGAGGACGAGTTCGGCATCGTCGTCATGCGCGCCTACGGCTCCTCGGAGGTCCCGGTGAGCACGGCCGGTCTGCGCGGCGAGCCCCGAGACACCAGGCATGCCGACGACGGCGTGGCCCTCGCCGACGTCGAGGTGCGGGTCGGGTCGCCGGCGGATCCGAACGAGTGTTGTATCCGGGGTCCGCATGCGTTCCTCGGCTATACCGAAAGCGCCGACGACAAGCCTGCCTTCGATGGCGACTGGTTTCGGACCGGTGATGTCGCCGAAATCGCCGACGGCCGGGTGCGTGTCGTCGGCCGGATCAAAGACATCGTGATCCGCAACGGCATGAAAATCCCGGTCGCCGAGGTGGAAGAGGTGGTGTCCGGGATCGCCGGGGTCCGTGAGTGTGCCGCTTATCCGGTGGCCGACACCACGACCGGTGAGCGCCTCGCGCTGGCTATCGTGCTAAGACCGGGGGTCGAACTGTCTCTGGGTGACGTCGCCGCGGCGCTGCTGTCCCGTGGACTGCCGAAATTCAAACTGCCCGAGGAACTGGTGATCTGGGCAGAACCGTTGCCGGTCAACGCCAACGGCAAGGTCGAGCGCAGGAAGCTCGCCGCGCTGGCGGCGGGTCGGCCCCGGTTGGTCGCCGAACGCCTGGGCGAGTCTAGCTGTGGAACGGGTTGAGTATCGGGGGGATGATCTGGTTGCCGGTCACACCGGTGAACCGGACGGCGATCTGTGCGGGGATGTTCACCGTCTGGTAGACCCCGGCGCCGATCCAGGACACCGGTAGCTGCAAGAAGTCCGGCATCGCGTCGACGATGCCTTGGATCGGTTCGTACATGAAGTACGGAATCGAGGACGCGATGGTCCGCAACCCCAGTCGGAGGTTGTCCGGCACATCGGGGTAGCCCTGGGCGGCGAAGTCGGCGCTGAGGACACTGAACAGGTTGGCGCCGGGATCGACGTAGGTGCCGGCGTAGACCGGCGACGTCACCGGCGCACCCTGCATATAGCCCGGCGTCGGAAGGCTGAACTGATCCAGAATCGTCGGCGTAGTGCTCACGATCTGCCACGAGTTGTTGATCCAGCCGTCTGTCGTGAGCGGGTTGGCGTACGCCTGGTCGAAGATCACGTATGACGCTGTCTCCAAAGGTGATTGGAAGCCGTGGGTGATGCCGAAGGGCTGGGGCGGTCCTACCTCTCCGTGGTCGGTGACCACCATCACGGTCCATTCCTCGCCGTTGTTGGAAAGGTCGGCCTCCCAGTCGGCGACCGCACCCAACAGGCCTCGGGTCGCCTCGGGCTGCCCCGCCAACTCGAGGCCGAGGTTGGCGTCCATGTTTCGCAGCGCCTGTGCGTACTGCGGCGAATCACCGCCCCATGCATGGGCGTTCACGTCCGGCCCGGTGAAGTACGCGAAGATCAGATTGCCCTTGTCCGGGTCGGCTGCCAGGATCGCGGCCTGGGCCTTCTGGCCGACCAGGTCCGTCGTCGCCAGCCAGTCCGGGTCGCCCGCGACCTGCGGGACGAATTCGATGTTGTCGGCGGGGTTGGAGCCCGCGGCGGCGATCTCGGTGATGACGTTCCAGTCGGCGATGACCGTGGTGTTGACCTGGTCGCCGTAGGCGTTCTCGAGGTGGTTGTACACGGTCGGCCAGTCGTCGTACGTCCACGGTGTGAAGATGTTGTTGCTCACGCCCGTCGTCTCGCCCCACACACCGGTCTGGATGGTGGTCCAGGACGGGTTGGAGATGGTGGTGTGCCCAATGATCGTCGACGCGGAAGTGGTGCTCTGCGTCATCAGGGCGTGGAAGTTGGGCGTCCCCGTGGGGCCGGCACCCAGCGCCAGGATCCTGCTCAGATTCGTGCCGTCGGTGCCGATCAGCAGGAAATTCGCGTCCGGAGTGGCCAGAGCGTAAGCGGCCGCGGCTTGTGTCTCTGTCACATACAACACCGAGGAGACGTTCCCGGTCGCGCCGGTCGCGCCTGGTGCGCCGAACAAATAGGCTGCGCCGCCGGTTCCACCGGTTCCGCCGGGGATCGGTATGTTGTTGCCGGGCACCGTCAAGCTGAACAGGTTGCCGCCGAGTCCTCCGGTGCCGCCGGCCCCGCCGTTCCCCCACAACAACCCGCCCGTGCCACCGGCACCGCCGGCCGCGCCACGCAGACCACCGGTGCCGCCGATACCGCCAGTGCCGAACAGTCCGGCGTTGCCGCCGCGCCCGCCCGCCTGCCCCGGCGAACCCGACCCGCCCGCGCCGCCGTTGCCCCACAGAATCCCGCCGTCTCCACCGGCCTGCCCGGTGCCGGCCACGCCGTTGACGCCGTCACCGATCAAGGGACGCCCCAGGAAGAGATTCGTGGGCGCATTGATCGCGCCCAAGATGGGGTCGACGAGGGGCTGCAACGGACCGGCGTTGATCGCCTCGGCGGAGGCATAAGCCTTGCTGGCGTTGGCCAGTGCCTGCACGAATTGCTCGTGGAACGCGGCCGCCTGCAGGCTGGCCGCTCCGTATGCCTGGGCGTGACCGGAGAACAGCGAGGCGATCGCCGCCGACACTTCGTCGGCCGCAGCGGCCAGCACGGTATTCGTCGGAGCCAACGCCGCCTGGTTGGCCGCCCAGATCGCGGAGCCGATACCCGCCGCGTCTGCGACTGCTGCCGTCAAGAGGTTTGGTGCGGTGATCAGATACGACATCGTTGTCCTCCAACCCGGCCATCGAGAAATACGGCGACACCCATAGTCGCACGATTCAGCCCGCCGCGGATAGCCGCCGAAGAGCGCTATATCAATGGCTGGCGGCATGGAACACCGGGACGACGAAACCGTCGTCGTCCCGGCGGAATGCTACGACCAATTCCATTCCGGCAGTGAGCTTTTCGGGAGGGTAGTTCTCAACGACCGTCATCAGACGCGGACCCTCCTCAAGATCCACCATGGCCAACACGTAGGGCGTCCGCGCGTGGAACGGTGCCGCGTTCTGATGAACCACGCTCCACGTGTAGAGCCGGGCGCGCCCGGTCGCGGGCGTCAACTCGACGTCCTCGCTCCAGCAGTGCGGACAGAACGGCCGGACATACAACGACGCCCGCCGGCAGGACCGGCACGTGTTGACCGTCAACGTCTGGTCCTGGACTGCGGCCCACCAGGCTTGGCTGTCGGCGTCGATGGTCGGCCGGTCCGCGCTCAATACTGCCTCCCGAGGATCATTGTGGCGCTGTGGGTGAAGAAACCGCCCATCGCGTGCACACAGGCCAGCCTCGCATCGGGGACCTGACGGGCGCCGCACTCGCCCCGAAGTTGCCGCACCGCCTCCACCATCAAGAACATCCCCCGCATCCCCGGATGGCACGAAGCCAGGCCGCCGCCGTCGGTGTTGGTGGGCAGCGCCCCGCCGGGCCGCAGCGCGCCTGATCCGATGAACGTTCCGCCTTCGCCTTTGGCGCAGAAACCCAGGTCCTCCACGGTCAGCAGAACGGTCGAGGTGAACGAGTCGTAGAGCTGGCACACGTCGATGTCTGCCGGAGTGACACCCGCTTGCGCGAACGCCCGAGGCCCTGAGACCGCGGCCGGCGAAGTGGTGAAGTCCGGCCACTGGCCCATGCTCACGTGTGACGTCGCGTCTGCCGCACCGAGAATCCAAATCGGTTCCCGTGCGCAGTCTTTGGCTACCCGCTCGCTGGCCAGCACCAGCGCGCCACCGCCGTCGGTGCGCAGGCAGACGTGCTTAGCGGTGAACGGATCGGCCAGCATCGGCGCGGCCGCGACGTCTGCCGCGGTGATGCGTTCACGGTCGAACGCGTCCTCGTTCATCGCCGACCATTCGTGTGCCGCAACGGCGACTTCGGCCAGTTGTTCGGTGCTGGTACCGAATTCGATCATGTGACGCCTGGCCGCCACGGCGTACTTGGCGATCAGCGTCGCGCCGTAGGGTGCCTCGTATTGCAGCGCGCCTGCGGTACCGATGGCCGCGGCCGATGCGCGGGTCTGACGCTTGACGTCCGATCGTGCGGTCGACCCGTAAGTCAACAACGCGACGTCGATCTCGCCGGTGGCGATGGCCGCCGCCGCGTGCCGCGCCATCACCTCCCACGACGAGCCGCCGACGTTGGTCGCGTCGACCCAGGCGGGTCGCAGGCCGAGGTATTCGCTGACTTCCACCGGCGGCAGCAAGGTTCCGTGACCGCCGAATCCGTCGATATCGTCTTTGGTGAGGCCCGCGTCTGCGATCGCCCGGCGCGAGGACTGGGCCATCAGAGCCATGGCGGTCTTGTCGGGGACCCGGCCGCAATCGGACAGCGCGACCCCTACGATTGCGACGCGGTCCGACGGCATAGCTATGGTTACCACACCGGGCCAGCCGCCGATAACGGCCATTCACCGGAATACGCAAGAGCTATTCTCGCATCGGCTACGGTGAGGCTATGACCCGAGCCTTGCGTGACGCACTGCGCGGTGAGGCGCTGGTGCTGTGTCTGGCGCTGCAGAGTTCGCGCACCCCGGAGGTACCCGCCATAGCGGCGGCTTGCGGGTACGACGCCGTCTACGTCGATCTCGAACACACCGCCACCTCCCTGGAGACAACGCAGTTGCTCTGCGCCGGCGCGCTGGGTGCCGGCATCTCCGGCCTGGTTCGGGTGCCCTCCCACGACGCGAGCCTGATCGCCCGGGTGCTGGACGTGGGTGCCGTGGGAGTCATTGTGCCGCACATTGATTCGAGCCAAAAGGCTGCGGACGTCGTTAGCGCGGCACGCTTTCCGCCGGTAGGTCACCGGTCGATCTCGGGCCCCAACCTGGTCAGCGGTTACGCGCCGCGGACGGCTGCGGAACTGGCCGAGGTGTTGGAACGTCAGACTGTCGTGGCCGTGATGATCGAAACACGCGCGGGAGTAGCGGCCTGTGACTCGATCGCGGCGGTCGACGGCATCGACATGATCCTGATCGGACCGAGTGATCTGACCGCCGAGATGGGCATTCACGGGCAGTATGAGAATGATCATTTCCACCGTGCCGTAGAATCGGTCGCGGCGGCCTGTCGTAGCCACGGCGTGGCGCTCGGTGTGGCTGGCATCAAGTCCGTTGACCTGCTGGAACGCTTTGTAGGACTGGGATTGCGATTCATCTCGGCGGGGACGGACATCGGGATGATGACCGAAGCGGCCGCGGCCCGCGCGTCGGCGCTTCGCGAACTGGAGGGGCCGTCGGAGTAGGCGACGCCACGACAACAGGAGGACCGGATGCCGACCGCGATCTACACCGAACGAGTCACCGACCCGATGGCCTGGACCGGCGCGGACTTCACCAGCAAGGAAGACTTCACCTTCGACCTGTCGGCTCGCAACGTGGCTGCGCTGGAATCGATTCTGGCCAAGACCGAGCACAAGGACCGAGACGCCATCACTCCCGACGACGCCCGGCATCCGGATCTCGACGACGACCTGGCGCGGCTGTACCGGGATCTGATGTTCGGCAAGGGACTGGCGTGTGTCCGTGGGTTTCCCGTCGAGCAGCATTCGATCGAGGAGCTCGAACGCATCTACTGGGCGTTCTGCACCCATCTGGGTTACCTGGTGTCCAACAACTCCTTCGGGCATCGGATGGTGCGGGTCCAGGAGGAGGTGCTGCCCGGCGGCGTGCAACCGGCCCGAGGCACCAAGTCGCGAGCGGAGTTGGCAATGCACAACGACGCCGCCGACATTCTGTCGCTGTTGTGCGTCTATCCGGCAGCTACCGGCGGAGAGAGTCAGTTCGCCAGTGGGCCGGCCGCACACAATCGCATCCTGAGCGAACGTCCGGACCTGCTTGATGTTCTGTATCAGGGCTTTCCGCATCATCGGCGTAGCGAACAGCCAGACGATCAACCCGACGTGACGCCCTACGACGTGCCGGTGTTCTCCCAGATCGACGGGCGGATCTGCATCAATTTCACCTACAGCAGCATCCTGCCCGCCATGAAGACGCTCGGCCGTGACTTCACGCCCGAACAGACTGAGGCCGTAGAACTGTTGCGCAGTGTGCTGGTCGAACAACAAGTCGAGTTTCGTCTCGAGTCCGGCGAGGCGGCGGTGGCCAACAACTTCGCGATGTGCCATTCCAGGTCGGACTTCGTCAGCAGCACCGATCCCAAGAAGGCGCGTTGCTTCCTGCGCGCCTGGATGGAAGTGCCGCGCGAGCACCGGCGGCTACCCATCGGACGCGAGTATTTCCACATGGAGAACAAGGATCTGAGGTTGGGTTACGACGTGGTCGAGGGTCGGGACGGCGCCATCGCGCGCAACGACTACCGCAACGTCGACACGGCACTGGCCGACATGTTCAAGGCTGCTCAGGCCAAACCCAAGATCAAGCGATGACTCTCCGTCCGCGACTGGTCTACGAGCGGTGGACCGATCCGGTGGCCGGCGACATGCTGGAGCGGGCCGACGTCGACCTGGTGCGGCTCGAATTGGACGGCCCGCCCGAGCCGGGTTGGGCGGCACTGCAATCCGCGCACGGTTATCAGGTGGCCACCCGGACCGACGTCGCGCCGTTTGCCGACGGGGCGCAGTGGTTGGTGGGCGCCGGGTTGGTGCAACGGTGCGAGCGCCTGCTGGCGGTGTGTTCGGCGGGCGCCGGTTACGACGTGATCGACGTCGAGGCGTGCACCCGGGCGGGGATCGCGGTGTGCAACAACTCCGGTCCGGGAGCCGAGGCCGTCGCCGAACACGCACTCGGATTCATGCTCGACCTGGCCAAGAAGATAACGATCGCCGATCGGCGGCTGCGTGCCGGAACGCTCGACGACCGGCTGGCGCTGCGAGGCACCCAACTGCTCGGCAAGACCCTCGGCGTGGTCGGCCTCGGTGCCATCGGTAGTCGCCTGGTGGAGTTGTGTGCGCCGTTCGATATGGATGTCCTCGCGTTCGACCCCTACGTCGACCACGCGTCCGCTCGCGGCCGTGGGGTCCGGCTGGTCTCCCTCACCGAACTTCTCACCCGCTCCGACTTCGTCCAAGTGACGTGCCCACTGACCGCGGAGACACAAGGCTTGTTGGGCCGCAAGCAATTCGCCGCGATGAAGCCCACGGCGTTCTTCATCAGCACTGCGCGCGGCCCCGTGCACGACGAGGCGGCCCTGCTGAAGGCGCTGGCAGACGGCTGGATTGCGGGGGCGGGGTTGGACGTGTTCCACGACGAGCCGCCGCGACAGGACAACCCGCTGTTGCGCCTGGACAACGTCGTCGCAACGCCGCACACCGCGGGCATCACCGCCGAAGCCGCACACGACATCGCGGTTGCCGCGGCCACGCAGTGGCAGACGATATTCGGCGGCGGCGTGCCGCCACGTCTGCTCAATCCCGATGTCTGGCCCCGGTATTGCGATAGATTTCACGACATACTCGGATTCCGCCCGAGTGCCGCAGTCGTTTCGGAAGGGTTGTGGGAGAACAGGAGTCCCGCCAGGTGAGACAATTCGACACCATCGACGTCGAGGTCCGGGAGCACACCGCCTGTCTGACCCTCAACCGCCCGCAGGTGCTCAATGCGATCAACGACGAGATGATCGCCGAGCTTGCGGTCGCGTATGCGGAAATCGAGCACTCGCAGGATATCTGGACCATGATCGTGACGGGCGCCGGACGGGCGCTGTGTGTGGGCGCGGACGTGAACAAGGCCGCGGACCACGACATGGAGAATGCGGCCGGCATCGACAATCAGGGCGAACCCATTCTGAGTTCGATGCGGCAGTGGGATGCACCGCAGGAGGCCACGCCGCCGTGGTTGCAGATGACGAAGCCGATCATCTGTGCCGTCAACGGCATTGCGTGCGGAGCGGGTATGGACCTGGTCACGACCGCGGACATCACCATCGCGTCCGAGCAGGCGACGCTGATGGACCCGCACGTGAGCATCGGGGTGTCCTCGGGCCGGGAAGCCGTTCGGCTGGCCCGGATCCTGCCGCTGCCGGTGGCCATGCGGCTGGTGCTGATGGGCAGGCATGAGCGACTGGACGCACAGCGCGCATATGACCTCGGAGTGTTCACCGAAGTCGTACCGCACGAACAGCTCATGGACCGGGCGTGGGAGGTTGCCGAGGTGGTGAACTCGAATGCGCCACTGGCGGTGCGCGGTTCGCGCATGGCGGTGCGAAAGGGATTGTCGCTGCCCATTTACGAGGCCGAACTCCTTGCGGAGAACTACCGCATGAAGGTGGCGCTGACCAAGGACGCCATCGAGGGGCCGCGTGCCTTTCTGGAGAAGCGCAAACCGGAATGGAAGGCGTTGTAACCCTCAGTGGTTACGCGAGTCCGAAGAACCGTTTCGCATTGGTGGACAGCACCTTCCGCTTGGTCTCCTGATCCAGGCCGGCCGTCGCCTTGTTGGCGACCTCGAGACTTCTCGGCCAGTTGGTGTCGTTGTGGGGGTAGTCGGTCTCGAACATCAACTGATCCGGTCCGACCAGGTCGAGAATGCGGAACGCGACCGGGTCACCGAAGGTGGAGAAGTAGACCCGCCCGGGCACCTGGCTGCTGGGCGGTTCGGTGAGCAAGGGGTGGATGCCGCCCCACGCCCGGCGGTCTTCCCAGACTTCATCGACCCGTTGCAGGTAGTACGGAATCCAGCCGGCTTGGGCCTCAGCGAACGCGATCTTGAGGTCGGGGAATTGGATGAGCTTCGCGGAGAACAGCCAGTCCACCAGCGCGATAGTGCAGTTCACCGCCATCAGCGCGCTGGTGACGACATGGGGAGAATCGGGGGAGGACTTGGTGAGCGACGAACTCGATCCGATGTGCAGCATGATGCCCACCTGGTTTCGTTCGCACGCGGCGAAGAACGGATCCCAGTAGCCGCTGTGGATGGACGGGAGGTCGAGACGAGAGGGCAACTCGGAAAAGCACACGGCGCGCATGCCTTTGGCGGCCACTCGGTCGACCTCACGAGCGGCGAGTTCGACGTCCCAGAGCGGGATGATGCCGAGCGGGATCAACCTGCCGTTGGAGCTGCCACCCCACTCGTCGATCTGAAAGTCGTTGTAGGCCTCCACGCAGAGTTTCGCCAGCTCCTTGTCCTTGCCGTACAGGAAGCGTTGGCCGCAGAACCGGACGAGGGTGTTGGGGAAGCACGCCGAAGCCTCGATGCCGGCGATGTCCATGTCGGCCAGCCGGTCGGCCGGACGATAACAGCCCGGGCGCATCTCGTCGTAGGTGATCGGGTCGGTGGTGAGCTCGTCGAGGTCGTACCCGGCGGCGGCGCTGATCAGCGGGATCGGGATGGTCTTGTCCTCGTAGTGCCAGATGTCGGCGTCGCGGCCGTCCTCGTCCTCGATGAACGCCACATCGGAGGTGACGGTCGGGTCCATGCGACCGCGGGTGCGAACGATCCGCGGCCCGATGTCCCGATAGCGCTCCGGAAGCCGGCTGGTCCATAAGTCGGCCGGCTCCACCAGATGGTCGTCCGGTGAGACGATCAGTATGTCTGCGCTCAACGTCGCACTCCTTACGAGGATGGCCGTACACCGAATTTCCCCTGAGCGAGAATGGCCGTTTTCAGGGTACTGCATGAACTGGTGTGGGTAGCATGCGGGCTCTGGGGGTCTGCGAGTATTCTGAGCTGACCATGGCTGCAAAAAAGAGTGCCGGCAACGCTTCCGAAGCCGAGTTGGAAATCGTCGATCCCGAAGTCGAGCCGCCGACCACATGGCAGGAACGCACCATCGAGCGGCGCCTGAGCTCGGCGAGAGCGCGGGCTCTCGCGCGCAGTTCCCGATTCCTGGCCACGGCGCTGGAATTGGTGGAGGAGTCGGGCAAAGCCGACTTCACGATCCAAACCTTGATCGACCGGTCGAATTTGAGCCTGCGGGCGTTCTACCAACACTTCGCCGGCAAGGAAGAACTGATGCTGGCGTTGTACGAGAACGTCACCAGTCAGTTCACCGAGAACATCCGGCAGGAAGTCGCGGCCGCGGAAGGCCCGATGGAGCAACTGGAGGCGTTCTGTCGCGGCGTCCTGTATCGCGCCGAGTCGTCGGAATCGGTGGGCGGCCGGGTGATGACTATCTACAACCTGAGCCTGGAGATCAATCGGCCCGCCGACTTCGCCAAAGTGTGGGAACCGCACCTGAAACTGTTGACCAAGATCATCACCTCCTGCGCGCGAGCAGGATTGGTGCGCAACGATCTGACCCCCGCCCAACTCACCACGCTGCTGAACACCACATTGACGGCGTTGGCCCAGATCGGCGTATTCCACTTGGGCGGCAAAGGATCCAAGTTGACCGAGGACGAGCTGTGGTCGTGGTGCAAGCAGGCCGTCAGTCCGCCTGTGGCGGAACCGAAGCCACGCGCGCCGCGGAAGTCGACCGCGCGCACCGCGTCGCCCCGGCGAGCGCGGAAGCTAACGGGGTAGACCGAGTCCGCGCTGCGCGATGATGGTGCGGTGCACCTCACTGGTCCCGGCATAGATCGTGGTGCCCAACGAGAATCGCAGCAGATGCTCGAACCGGCCCTGCTCGGGTGCGGTCGGCTCGAAATAGCTGCGCAGGCCGTCGGGGCCGACGAGTTCGATGATGTCCTGACTCGCCCGTTCGAGCGCTTCGGTGCTGAAGACCTTCGACATCGAACCCTCGGCCACCGGGGCCTCGCCCTGCTCGAGCAACCACACACAGCGCCGTTGAAGCAGCATCGACACTTCGTTCTCGATGGCGACCCGGGTCAGTCGCCGGCGAACGTCCGTGCTTTCGATGGGTGATTCGCCGCCGTCGTCCGGTGTGTGTGCCCATCGCTCCGCGTGGTGCAACAACCGCGCCAGGTGCGGACCCCAACCGGATGCATGCTCGTCCTGCAGCGACAGTCCGATGACTCGCCACCCGTCGTCGACCTCGCCGACCCGCCACTCGTCGCCGATTCGAACATCGGAATAGAAGGTGACGTTGGTGCGCTCTCCGGACAGCGTCCAAATCGCCTGCGCCGCAAAGCCGTCGGTGTCCCGCGGGACCAGGAACATGGTGAGCCCCTGGTGCTTCGGCTTCTGAGTGTTCGTGCGTGTCAGCAAAAACACGTAGTCGGCCAGGTGACCGTTGGTGGTGAACATCTTGCTGCCGTTGATAACCCAGTGCTCGCCGTCCCGCACCGCCCTGGTGTTCGCCGCCGCGACGTCTGACCCGCATTCGGGTTCGGTGAAGCCCAGGGCGATCGTGATGTCGCCGTTCATCGCGCCGTCGAGGATGAGATCCTGCAATTCGCGGGTTCCGACGGCGCGGATGATGGAGGCCACCATGCGGGTGGTCTCGGACAGGTACATGGGCGCGTCGAAGCGCATGAGTTCCTCGTTGACGACCTGCGCATCCCACCCGTTGCGGCCCTGCCCGCCGCATTCGACGGGCCATTCGGGGGCAAAATAACCCTTCTCGACGAGTCCTTTTGCGAAATCGTCGTCGTGGGCAACGCCGCTGCGGTAGATCCGCTCTTCGAACTCCGGGGTCAGCACCTCACGCAGATGGGCACGCACCTGGTCCCGGAAGGCTTCGGTCTCCGGGTCGAGCTGGAAATGCATGGGCACCCGATCCCTCGACGCAGGCGATAATGTTACTCTCGATTTTGAGAGCGAGTATATCCGCCTGCGATGGGACCTGCAGACGTGGACCTGAGCCTGACCGGCGAGCAGCGGCAACTGGTGGGTTCATTTCTCGCCTTGTTCGCCCGCGAATCGTCGGCTGAGCGGGTACGAGCCGCCGAGCCACTGGGTTTCGATGTCGTGCTGTGGAAGGCGTTGCAGGACGTGGGTGCGGTAGCGATGGCCGTCGCGGAAGAAGCCGGCGGGTGGGGTGCTTCCGTGCTCGACCTCGCATTGACCGCCGAACAATTCGGTCGAGCCGTGGCGTCGGTGCCGCTCATCGAAGCGCAGGTCGCCGCCCGGTTACTCGCGGCCGCGGGGGACGCCGGCGCCAGTTTGCTCAGCCAGGCCCTCACCGGGGATCGACTGGTTACCTTTGCACCGCGCACCGGCCGCGGTGGACGACTGGATTTGGTCCCCGCAGGAGCCGTCGCGGACCATGTGGTGGCGATGGTGGACGGACGGCTCGTGGCGGTGCCACTCGGACAGCACCGCACTGCTGTGCCGAATTTGGGTTCGATGCCGTTGGCGGACATCGTCTTTCCCGATAGCCACATCGTGCTCGCCGACGGTGACCGTGCGAGGGAACTGTTCGCGAGCGGCCTCGACCTGTGGCTGGCGCTCACCGCGACCGCGTTGGCAGGCGCGGCGAAGAAAGCCGTGGAAATCGGGGTCGAGTACGCCAAACAGCGGCACGCCTTCGGATCTGCGATCGGGAAGTTCCAAGCGGTGTCACACCCCTGGCTGACAGTGCGACCGCCGCCGACGGAGCCCGGTTGCTTGCGCTGAAGGCGGCGTGTGCCTTTGCCGACGAGCCAGCCCGGGTACGTGAACTGGCGGCGATGGCATTCGCGTTCGCATACGAGACGGCACGCGACGCGACACGTCGCAGCCTGCACATCCACGGCGGTTACGGATTCAGCATGGAATGCGACATCCAGCTCTACTATCGCCGGGTTCGCGGCTGGGCAATGGTGTACGGCGAGCCCGCCGTCGCACTGGACCGCGCTGCCGACGCGCGCTACGGAGCGCGCCCTGAGACATCGCCGGCATGACCACGGAGCGGGAAGGGTGCACATGGCGGACAGTGCGCAGCAGCCACGGGTAATCCTTTGGGGCCCCGGACAGGTCGGCGTGGGTGCGCTGCGGGCTCTCATCGCACACCCAGGGCTGGAGCTGTCCGGTGTCGTCGTGCACAGCGAAGCCAAGGACGGAAAGGACGCAGGTGAGCTCTGCGGAATGCCGCCGACCGGCGTGATCGCTACCCGCGACATCGGTGCCGCGTTGGCGGGTGACGCCGACGTGGTCGCGTACTTCGCGTCCGGCGACTACCGCTATCGCGAAGCCGCGCAGGACATCGCGCGTTGTCTGCGCGCTGGCAAGCACGTGGTGTGCACCTCACTGGTGCCGATGTGCTACCCGCCCGCGGCCGACAAGGAGACCGTCGAGCTGCTGGAGGCCGCCTGCCGCGAGGGAAACACCAGCTTCTTCAACAGCGGTGTGGACCCCGGTTGGGCCAATGACGTTGTGGCGCTGACGATGACCGGGTTCAGCAGCAGGGTCGACAAGATCACCATGTTGGAGATTCTGGACTACGGCCCCATCGACCAACCCGACATCATGTTCGACTTCATGGGATTCGGGCATCCGCCCGACCATCCGGCACCGCTGTTCGACACCGAACGGCTAGCCGCCCTGTGGGCGCCCATCGTGCACCTGGTCGCAGACGGCGTCGGCCTGCCGCTCGATGACGTTCACACCACCATCGAGAAGTGGCTGGCCGCAGAGCGTTACGAGGTTGCCTCGGGGTGGATCGAGCCGGGAACCATGGGGGGCATGCGTTTCAAGCTCGCCGGCATGGTCGACGGTGAAGAACGCGTGGTGCTCGAACACATCACCCGGATGGGGGAGGGTTCCGCCCCGCACTGGCCTCGTCACCCTTCGCCGCACGGTGGATACCGGGTCATCATCGACGGTCTGCCCACCTACACCGTCGACGTCGAGATGCACGGCCGCGGAAACAACATGCGCGGACTGACCTATGCGACCGTGATGCGCGAACTCAACGCCATTCCCGCCGTGATCGCCGCACCGCCGGGACTGCTGTCGACCTTGGATCTGCCACTGGTCACCGGCCCGGTGCGCGGCGGAACCTGGCGAGGTGTGCTGCCGCCGACGGCACAGCCCCGGACATGAGCACGAAATCCGTTCCACCGCAGGATGTGTGGGAACTCATGGCAACCTGTTCCGCTGTGCGGCGGTACCGGGACGAACCCGTTGCCGACGATGTGCTGGAACGGTGTCTGCTGGCCGCCACCTGGGCTCCGTCGGGAGGCAACCAACAGCCGTGGAAGTTCGTGGTTCTCGAGTCCACGCAGGCGCGCGATGTGGTGACGCGCGGCGCCGCGAAGACGTGGCAGGCGATGACCGAGTACTACGACCTGACCGAACCGCAGGACGGGGCCGACGACCCGAAGTCGCGCGCGCTGAAAACGATGGCCGAGCACACCCGGATCGGAGGCGCGGCACCCGCACTGGTCATGTTCTGCATCCGACCTCAACCGGGGGCCACCGAACTGCAGCAGGGGGGTTCGATCTTTCCCGCCGTGCAGAACTTTCTGCTCGCCGCCCGGGCTCAGGGCCTGGGCGCCGCGATCACGCTGTGGCACTACTCGTGTGAGCAGGAATTGCGTTCCGTGACAGCCATGCCCGCCGACTGGCAGATCGCTGCGCTGCTCACCGTCGGCTGGCCGCGCGGTGGACACCATCCGGTGCGGCGCAAGCCGTTGTCGGACGTTGTGGTGACCGACCGCTGGGATCAACCTCGGCGAAGCTGCGGTTCCAGCTGACCGCTCTCGGCATGCGGATAACGAAGGTGCCGCGTAAGCATCGAGCAGACGCAGAATCGCGTTGGATCGCGCGCGATCGTGCGATTCTGCGTCTGCTCGCGCAGCAGAAGGCGCGGCGGGACGCTCGCGCGCCGTAGGCTCGTGACCCATGACGGGTCGTCCGAAACTCTCGATGTATCTGCGTACCTTCAGCGACCGCCCCGACGAGGATTGGACCGCGACCGTCGACATGGCGCGCGCCATGGATGCAGCCGGCGTCGACCGGGTGGTCGTCTCCGATCACGTCGTCTTCGGTGAGAACCTCGAGGCGTACGGCGACCCCTCCGCGGGGGGAACCGCCGGCGGCAGACAACCGACCGGACCCGACGGGCATTGGCTGGAACCGCTCATCTTCCTGACGGCGGTGGCGGCCACCACCAGCCGGATCCGGTTGTCGACCGGCGTGCTGCTCGCCGCCCTGCGTCGTCCGGCCGTGCTGGCCAAGCAACTGGCCACCATCGACGCGTTGTCCGGTGGGCGGATGGACCTGGGTGTCGGAATCGGTTGGCAGCGCGAGGAATACGAAGCAGTCGGACTGCCCTTCCGGCGTCGCGGACGTCTGCTCGATCACACCCTGGAGGTGTGCCAGACACTGTGGACCCAGCAGCGCGCCGACTACAGCTCAGCCGAACTCTGCTTCGAGGGCATTCACCAGATGCCCAAGCCGGTGCAACCCGGCGGCATACCCATCTGGGTCAGCGGCACGGTGAATCCGGCGGTAGCCCGACGGTTGAGCCGATTCGGAAAGCGCTGGATCCCTTGGGGTCCGGCCATCGGTGATCTGAAGGGAGCCGTCCCGGCGATGAAGGCCGCGATCGCCGACGTCGGTGGGGACCCGAGCGATCTGCAGGTGCAGGGCTCCGCGACGCTGGTCAAGGGCCCGGGTCACGCTATTGACGCTCGCGCTTCGGTCGCGGTGGTCCCGCAGCTGCTGGCCGACGGGGCCACCGACATCCGCTTCGCCGGAACGTTGCCGGCCGATCCTGCGCAGGCGAACGAGGTGTTGTCGGCGTTGGTCAGCGCGTTTCGGGCGGTTACTGACTGACGTCTGGCCTTACCGCCGCCCATGGGGTCGATCAGCTCCGAGGTCAGTAGGTAGCAACCTGTTTTGCGTATTGCGGGCAGTACGCACGAACCGAGACACCGACAATCGCTTCGGCGTTGTCGGCATACTCGGGATGTTCGGCGTTGGCCGCACGGAAGTCCGCCACTATCTGCTCGGCCGATTGTCCTGCGACGAAGCTTTGACACACCGCTTTACCGTTCGAGACGGCCACGTCAGGGTTTCGGAAGACGACGCCCTTCTCATTGAGCGCCGCGATGTACCGGCTGTCCTGATCCGGAGTGGAGGCGATGTCGGTCGTGGTGGCGGGCGCCGTGGTGGTGCGCGCCGGCGTGGCGCTGGGTGGTGGATCGTCCTTGAGCAGCAACAGGCCGACGACCACGATCACCGCCGCCACCCCGATGCAGATCAACAAAACCGCGATCGACCTGCCCAACACCACGCTCCAGGACTGCTCGACGATCACCGGTTCGGGGTCCACACCTCGGCCGTCTCGCGCCTCGCCCGCCGGCGTGCCCTGGATGTCCGGTACCTCGGTGCCGCTCGACCACGCCAGACTCGAGGAGTCCGTATTCGTGCCGGTGTTGTAGTCGGCGCCCGGGTCGACCATGAGGTCATGGTAGTCCGCGGGTTCATGGGCTTCAGGTCAGGTGGCGGTCCCGCCATCTCGCCAGCCGTCCGCCGGGTGCCTGGATGGCTGCCATCACCGAACTCATCGACGACCCAACCCCCTTCGTGCGTTGCTGGTGGTCTGTCCCCGCGGCCGCCGGTGCGTCGCCCGCCCACCACGTCGGTTGCAGGAGTGCCGACGTGACCGGGATCGCTTTGTCGACGCTGTTGCGTCCCCATCGACATGCGCGGTCGATGGCGCCGGCGGACGGCGCCAGGTTGATCGGGGACAGGGTGCGCTCGAACCTGACCAGGTGGTCGGCGTAGGGCAGGTTGCGCAGCATCTGCAGCTGGATCGCCTGCAGAATCGGCGCCATCCACAGGTGCCGCGAATCCCATTGTGGGTGAAAGCAATCGAACGCCAGGTAGCACGCGTTGCGGCTGCCCAGCTTGCCGTCGCGCACTCTCTTCCAGGCCAGTTCGACGGGAACATTGCTGGCGGCACCGCCGTCGACCAGCGCCGCGACGTCCCGCTCGGCGCACAGATCGTCCAGTAGTGGCAGCATCCGGGGGTCGCTCGATTCGTGGTGCAGCACACCGGGAATGGCCGACGAGAACGAAGCGGCATCGAGCACGTCGAAGTCCAGTGCGGGCTCGTCGCCGCTGATCACGATCGGCTTGACCACTCGCAGGTCGATGAAGGCCGAGACCTGCCACATACGCGCCGCCACCAACGGCCCGATCCCGATGGGACGGAACGGAATCGAACGCCCCTGCAACGCGGCCAATTCGGGACGGCGAAATCGAGACGGCAGTGCCGCGTACGGCTGCTTGCGCACACCGGCGATCACCACGTCGAACGGGATGGCCAGGTCGGACATGCGCATGCGCTCGCCGTCGGTGCGGCTGAGCAGGGCGTGCGCGAACTGGTCGAAACGCAGGGCGAACAGACCGGCCATGCCGTGCCGCCTACGCAACCGCTCTGGTCCCAGGATCGCCCGGTAGGACACCGTCTTGGCCCAGGCGACGTACTCCTCGATCGGCACCGGCAGTTCGCGGGCCACCAGGCTGCCCAGGATCGATCCGAACGACGAGCCGATCATGTAGTCGGGTACCTGGCCCGCCTCTAGCAGTCGCTCCATCCCGCCGATGTAGACGAAGCCGGCGCCCCCGCCGCCGCCCAGGACCGTGACGAGCTTCTTGTAACCGAGCTCCGTGTCGAGTTCGGCGGACGAGAAGTCGTTGCGGTGACGGTCGATGAGGACCTTTCTTTGGTCGTCCTGGTCCTCACTCAGCGCGGCCAGCACGTCCCGCGCCGCCGTCAACGCCTTGACCGGATTCGACTCCTCCCGCAGTGGTTCATACAGCGCGTCGACGACCCTGGACCGCCACGGGCCGATCTCCGCACCCACCGAAACGTCCCCACGTCCGCGGGTGCCACCGGGGCCCGCGGCGCCGGGTTCGAAGTCGGCGAGTCGGGCGAAGTTGAGTATGTAGCGGAGTTTGCGCACTTGCTCGGTGCTCAACACGTCGTTGGCCAGGTGGTTGCGGACCAGCCGGTTCTCCATCTTCTGCAGCAACAGCACCGGGTCGGCGGACGGTAGGTCGACGGTGTCGAGCGCGGCATCGGTGGCCTTGGTCTCGTCGTCCTCGAGCTCCTCGACGGAATCGATCGCGGGCGCGCGCCGGCTACGGCCGGGAGCCCACCGGCGTAGCGGGTCTGCGAACGGGTTCTGCATGGATACCAACCCTCTCATCACCGCCCGGGTGGCACCGAAACGGTCGTCACCCCTGCGCTCCTTCTGGTTCGGTGTAGAGGCAGACTAAGCTCCGGCCATGTCGATCGATCGTGCCGCACTCATAGCGGGCAGTATCCGACTGGCGTCGGGCATCTCCTTCCTCGTCGATCCCGTCAACTCCAACAAGCTGTGGGGAGATCCGGACGACCAAACCGCCACAGCGCAATTGTTGTTGCGTTCCATGGGATATCGCGACGCCTTGATCGGTGGTCTGCTCGCGGCCGCGGCGCTGCGCGGTAAGAACACGCGCGGGTGGTTCCTGGCCTCCGGCGGCGCGGATGCGGCCGACCTGCTCGGCGGGTTGAGCGTGCATCATCAGCTGAAGCCCGCGCAGCGGCTGATCGGGCTGGGCGGGGCCGCGCTGGGGATCAGCGTGGGGCTGTGGGGCGCGGCGCGTCCGAACAAGCGGAGTGTCGAGGCGCCGGCGGACGCCTAGTGGCGGGTTCGAATGTCTTGTGGCGCAAGGAGACTTCGAGCGAGGCCAGGGTCCTCAGACGAGGATCCGCAACCGCTCCCATCCGCGCACCGTCGACGTCGGCGCGAGCTTGAGGCTGTCGTAGTCGACCTCCCAGTCGGGCCACCGGTTGAGCAGTTCGTCGAGCGCAACCCGGCCCTCCAGGCGGGCCAGGTTCGCACCCAGGCAGTAGTGCACGCCCTTGCCGAACGTCAGATGGGAAATGTTGTTGCGGTGGATGTCGAAAACGTCGGGATTGTCGTACCGCAACGGGTCTCGATTGGCGGCACCGAACAACAGCAGGATCGCGCTGCCCGCCGGCACCGTGGTTCCGTACATCTCGAAATCGCGGATGGTGTAGCGGCCGACATGCGGTCCGGTCGGCTCGAAGCGCAGCGTCTCGTCCACTGCGCGGGTCAAAAGCGAACGGGCCGCGGCGATTTCGCGACGCTGGTCGGGATGCTCGGCAAGTACCTTGGCCAGCCAGCCGATCAGCCTGCCCGTCGTCTCGTTGCCCGCGCCGGCCACCACCTGCGTGTAATGCAGCACCTCTTTGCGCGTCAGCTTTCTCGTGACACCGTTCTCGTCCTCGAATTCGACGTTGAGTAGCGAGGTCATTAGGTCGTCGGAGGGGTTCTTGGCGCGCCAGTCCACATAGTCGGCGTAGATGCGGCCGTCGGCGATCGCGTCGGGATTGGCAACCTTCATGGGAGTGCCGGCTTTGGTGCGCAGGTTGGCGTCGTTGGCGTCGCGCACCCCGATCTGCTCTTCTTCGGGGATGCCCAGCAGCATGCCGATCACCCGCATCGGCATCATGGACGCCAGTTCGGCGATGATGTCGAAGCCGTCGGACCCGACCAGCGGGTCGAGGCACCGGACGCAGTAGCTGCGGATCTGGTCCTCGATCGCGGCCATCCGCCGCGGCGTGAACACTCGGGACATGACGCCGCGCAGCATGGTGTGCTTGGGCGGATCCTCGAACATCATCACACCGGGTGGCATCGGGAACTTGGACTGGATCAGTTCCAGGATGTCACTTCGACTGTTGGAGAACGTTTCCCAGTCCGACAGTGCGGCTTCCACATCGGCATGCCGCGAGATCGCCCAGAAGTTATAGCGTTCGTTGTAGTACAGCGGAGCCTCGTCGCGCAGGCGCGCGAAGATCGGGTACGGATTGGCGGTGATATCGACGTCGTAGGGGTCGTAGTAGACGCCGGTCTCGGCGGTGACGGTCATTTCAGGCAACTTCCTGCATCGACGGGAAGGGTGACACCGGTGATGTAGCGGGCTTCGTCGGAGGCCAAGAACAGCACGGCGTTGCTGATGTCCTCCACGTTGACCCAGGGGATCGGCAGGGTGTGGAACGTCTGGCAGATCGGTGCCAGGTCGTCAGGGCCGGGATTCTCCAGGTCCGGCCGGAACAAACGGAATGTCTGCTCGTTGATAAGCAACGGCGTGTTCACATGGGTGGGATGCACCGTATTGACCCGAATGTTCTGCGGGCCGAGCTCGACGGCGAACGAACGCATCAGCCCGACCACTCCGTGTTTGGCGGCGTTGTAATGACCGGTGTGGGTGTAGGCCTTGAGGCCGGCTACCGAGCTGGTCAGCACGATGGAGCCGCCCCCAGACGAAAGTAGATGCGGCACAGCCGCTTTCACTGACTTCCAGACACCGCTCAGGTTCACGTCGATCATCTGCTGCCAGAGATTCTCGTCCATCTTGTGCAGCTTGGGCGCGATTGTGCCGATGCCGGCGTTGGCGACGACGATGTCGAGTCGGCCGAGTTGTTCGACGCCGTTGTCTACCGCCGCCTTGAGCGCGTCGTAGTCGCGGACGTCGACTTCGGCAGTGACGACCCGTCTATCGAGACCTTTGACGAGATTGGCGGTTTCCGCGAGGTCTTCAGACGTCGATGCGGGGGCGGGGGAGTTCTCGAAGCCCTGACAGATGTCGACGGCGATGATGTCGGCACCCTCCTGTGCCAGCCGCACTGCGTGGCTGCGGCCCTGCCCCCGGGCCGCACCGGTGACGAACGCGACTTTGTCTGCAACCCGGCCGGTCATGCCGTCCTCCTCGTTGAGTAACCTCGTTACACCAGGTACCGTAACCGTGTTACTGACGAACGGCAAGGGGAATTCGTGGTCAGCGCTGAAGTGATGGCCGGCGAGGCGGAACGGCGCCCCGATCGCATTCTGGGCATTGTCGTGGACATCCTGGAAACCGAGGGCTACGACGCTGTGCAATTGCGCGAGGTGGCCAGGCGCGCGCGGACCTCGCTGTCCACCATCTATAAGCGTTTTCCCAACCGGGACAGCCTGATTCAGGCTGCACTGCAAACCTGGATGGATGAGAACAGGTATGCCGGTTTGGCCGACCAGGAGTCTGAGCCCGACGAATCCGTCTACGACGGGCTGATGCGCGTGTTCCGCACGATCTTCGGACCGTGGGAAGAACATCCGGGGATGCTGCGGGCGTACTTTCGGGCGCGGTCGGCGCCGGGCGGGCAGTCGTTGGTGAGTCGGGGACTGGACGCGGTGCTGCCCGCCACCATGGCGGTGCTCGACGGGGCCGACGCGGACCTGGCGGAGGAGCTGCCGCCGATCGTGTCCAACCTGGCCTACGGCTTGGTGGCCCGCTTCGCGGCCGGCGAGATCGATATCACCGAGATTCTGCCGACGCTGGACCGCGCGCTGTTCCGGCTGACCGCTAACGCGGAGAAAGGACGATGACCGGGATCTCCCGGTCGGTCCACTTCTGATACTTCGCGAAGTCGGCGTAGAGATCGAGCAGTTTCGGCCAGAGCTCCGCCCGCTCCTCTGGCGACGCCACGTGCGCCCGGACACCCACGTTGCGCCGGCCCGTCACATGGACCTGGGTGTCCGGGTTGGCGACCAGATTGTGGTACCACTGCGGATGCTTGGGCATGCCACCCTGCGAGCCGACGATGACGAAGTTCTCGCCGTCCTGCAGATACACCAGCGGCGTGGTGAACAACTTGCCGGACTTGCGGCCGCGATGTTCGAGCAACAGTGTGGGCACCGGTTTGTGGAATCCGGCGCCGACACGCCAGGTCTTGCCGATGCGCCCGTTGGTCAGTTTGAAGACCGCGACGTGCGCTTTGGCCGCATACTTCATGACCTTGGCTGTCACCGGCGAGGTCAGACCGTCCGGCGCCTGCTCGGGTAGAGAAAACCTGGAAATAGTCAGCTCCTTTCCCGCGAACGCTTTTCAGCAGAAGTCACGAAGACTTGGCATACCTGCGGACCAGATCGTTGTCGCGGAATGTGCCGTTGTGTTGCTGTCCATATTCGTCGTTGCCGAAGAACGTCCATTTTCGCGGACTTGTCTGTGGCCCACTGATGAGCTTGACCACGTATCGGCATTCGGTAGGACGCAGCGTCCCGATGGTGTCACCGACCCGAATCTCCGACGGGTGGATCTCGGGCGCATCAGACCAATTTTCGATAACCACGCTTGCCCCGTCCTCATTGTTGTTGTCCTCACCCTACGCCCGCAGTGCAGCGCTACCTATTTCGCTCGTCGGGCCTGATCGTCCCTGTCGGGGGAGGTGCGCTCGATGTCTTGTTCCAGCCATTGCACCTCGCTGAAGTTCTCCCGGCCCGAGCTCGTCAGGAGGTATTGCAGCGCAGTGTGTTTGACGCTGAGCGCCGCGGCATCGTCGGGGGATTGGGCCAGTGCGATGTCGATCAGGTGCAACGCCTGCAGGGCACGGCCGCGCTCGACGTGTTCGCGTGCCCGTGCGATCAGCGGACCGGTGCCGCCCGCGAGTTCGACGAGATCCGGCCACACCGAGGAAGGCGGAACGTCGTAAAGCTCGGTGGTCGACTCGTATCGGAACCAGCCGACATGCTCCTCCCAGATCGCGCGCACGATCCAGGGCACCTTGCCGTGGACCTGGGGGAGCGCGAGCTCGGGCGGCAAGACCACCTCACGCATCAATGTCCACATATCGGCGCCGGCGTTCATGCCTTCGATCGTGCGGTCGCGCAGGTAGGCCGTGGCGTCGCGGACCTTGGTCATCGTGTCGCGGATTTGCGCGGCGTCCCGGAAGACGTCGTGTCCATTGACCAACGTCTGCGGCTCGAGTGCGAGCACCCGGTCCACCGAATGGATGAAAGCCATTGCGCTGCGGATCTTGTCGCCGCGCAGCGTGTAGAGATTCGGCACGTGTCCGAAGAACGGGCCCATCAGATTGCCGATGAAAGCGGTGCGCTCGGTCGGCAGCCACACCACCAGCGCGTCGGTGGTCTCACCGCCCGGGGTGGCGTAGAGCTCGAAGCGCCGGCCACCGAGCTCAAACGCATGACTGTCGACGAAAGCGGTGGTCAACACCGGATCCGGCGGGAGCTGCACGGCCGTCGCATCCACGTCGACGAACGCCCCCCACAGCGTCATGATGCGGCGCGCGTAGAACGGATGCAGATTGCGCCAGTATTCCCGAACGTCGGAATGGTTGGCCTGCGCAACGGTTTTCACGCCAGCTGCGTTGAACAGATCCCAGCCGCCGACGTGGTCGGGGTGGCCCTGGGTGAAGGTGATCACCCGCAGCGGCGCGTTGCTGACGCGCTCGAACCGGGCCTTGATCGCCGCGGCTTCGAAGTCGGTGCCGGTGTTGATCAGCACGTTGCCCTCGGATGTGGTGACCAGATAACTGTTGGCGATGTTCTTCGACATGAAGATGCCGTCGCCGAGGTCGACGGCCTCCTGGTCACCCTCGCCCTGCTTGATCAGCGCATCGAGTGATTGCGCCATCAGCGACCTCCCGATCGACAACGGCGTCAACCTAACAGTTGTTCTCGAATTCGTCGCTCACTGACGCAATTGCGGAAGGACGTCGCGTTCCCACGCCGTGAAGAACCCTTCCATGTCAGGTCCGATCTGCTGCACGTACACCTCGTCGATCCCGGCGTCGAAAAACTGTCGAACCTGGGCGGCGTGCTTGTCCGCGTCGGGTCCGCAGGTGACGTTCTCGCCCACCTGTTCGGGCTTCACGAGCGACATCAACGCGGCGAAATCCCTTGGCCGCGGCAGAACTTGGGCCGCCTGACCGGGCAGCGCCTCGTTGGCCCAAAGCCGGTGAGCAACCTCGAGTCCCTTGTCGGGGTCGCGGTCCCAGCTGACCTTGGTGCCTGCCTGGACCGGCTTGTCGCCACCCCCGGCCTCCCGGAACGCCGTCACCAGATCGGCTTCAGGCATCGCCAGGCAGTAGCCATCAGCGATGCGTCCGGCCAACTCGGCGCCCTGCGGACCAAACCCGGATACATAGATAGGTACCGGTTCGTCCGGGCGAGTGTAGATGCGCGCCTCCTGGACCTCGTAGTGCTTGCCATGGTGGCTGACCTCCTCGCCTTTGTGCAGTAGCCGGATGACGTCGATGGCTTCCTCGAGCATTTCCTGCCGCACTCCGACCGAGGGCCAGCGATCACCCAGGACGTGCTCGTTGAGTGCTTCACCGCTGCCGACGCCGAGGACGAAGCGCCCGTCGAGCTGGACGGCGGCCGTTGCGGCGGCGTGGGCGATGATCGCCGGGTGGATGCGGATGGTCGGGCAGGTGACCGCGGTGGTGACCGGCAGCGACGTCACCTGTGACAGCGCACCGATGACTCCCCATACGAACGGACTCTGCCCCTGCTCGTCATTCCAGGGATGAAAATGATCAGAGATCCACAGGGCGTCGAAGCCGACCGCTTCGGCCCGCTTGGCCTGGTCGACCAATTGCGCGGGCCCGAACTGCTCGCAGGACAGGAAGTATCCGATCTTCGCCATGGATCCCTGGCTACCCGGTTTATCGGGTGCCAATCGGGGAACGCGAGGGCGTGCCGGCACCCGAACTGGATCCCGTCATCTCAGCGCCGAGCGATTCGCCGTGCCGCGACGACGGTTTCGTCCCGCTGCGTAGTTACGCGCCGATCGGGGACGGTCGCACCATCGCATTGGTCGCCCAAGACGGTGCCATCGACTGGTTCCCGATCCCCAACCTCGACTCGATACCGGCGTTCGCTGCGGTGCTGGACTCGGCCAACGGCGGACGGCTGGAACTGGCGCCATCGGTAGGGTTCACCGTCCGGCGTAGATATCTGCCCAAAACGAATGTTCTGGAGACCGTGTTCGACACCGATTCGGGCCGAGTCCGGGTCACCGACGCGCTCAACCTCGGATTGAACGGACGCCTGCCGTGGACCGAACTGGTGCGGCGTGTCGAAGGCGTCGAGGGGGAGGTGCCAATGCGGTGGCGCGTCGCGCCGGGAACACGTTTCGATACGGCTTCACCTTGGGCCAGGCAAACCCCGCACGGGACGGTGTTGCGGCTGGCGGACCTGAACCTCGGCGTCACCGTCTCCGAAGAGATGGAATTCGAAGTCACCGATCAGGCCATGTTCGGCACCTTCACTATCTCCGCAGGAGAGCGGAGGGTACTCGGTATGGTGGCCAGCGACGACGAACCGTTGATGCTCTCGGCCGTGGACGATATCGACGACGGACTCGACCGCACCATCGAGCACTGGTCGAACTGGTCGAGTCAGTTCGAGTGCACCGGCACCTGGCACGAGGCCGTGCGTCGCAGCGTGCTGCTGCTCAAGCTGCTGATCTTCAGTCCCACCGGAGCCGTCGCGGCTGCGGGCACGACATCCTTGCCCGAACGGATGTCGGGCGGCAAGAACTGGGACTACCGTTACGCCTGGGTCCGCGACACCGCCTACACCCTGGACGCCTTGCGTCGCTTCGGCATTCGGGAAGAAACACACGCCGCGATCAGCTGGTTGTTGCGCACGGTTCGCCGCCACTCCGCCGGCACCGGGGTCTTCTACCGGTTGGACGGCTCAACGGTCGACGATGTGATCGAGCATCAGGCGCCCGGCTGGCGGGGCATCGGCCCGGTCGTGACGGGTAACGGGGCGCACAGTCAGCTGCAGCTGAGCATCTACGCCGACCTGTTCAACACGGTGCGGTTGTACGTCGACGCCGGTCATGCGCTGGACACGCACACCGGACACATGCTGGCCGACTTCGCCGATCAGGCTTGCGATGCGTGGCGCAACCCTGACGCCGGTATGTGGGAACTGGAGAAGTTGGAGCACTACACGTCATCCAAACTCGGCTGCTGGCACGCCTTGAGTTGCGCGGTCGGACTGGCCGAGGACGGCCAGATCCCCGGAGACCCCCGACGTTGGGAGAGTGAAGCGAAGCGGATCCGCGACTGGGTGGAGCGGAAGTGCTGGTCGGAGAAGTTGGGCGCATATGAGTGGTATCCCGGCAGCGGCAAGCTGGATGCGTCGATCCTGTTGCACGCTGGTAGCGGATTTGAACGGGGACAACGGATGTCGTCGACCATCGACGCGCTGCGCCGGCACCTCGGCGAGGGGCCATTCTTGTACCGGTACAGCGGAGCGCGTGAAGAACGGGAAGGTGCGTTCACTGCGTGCTCCTTCTGGGCCGTCTCGGCGCTGCACTATGTCGGCCGTGACGGCGAAGCGCGCGAGCTGATGGACGAACTCGTTGGCCTGAGCAACGATATCGGGATGTTCTCCGAGATGATCGATCCCGAGGACAACTCGTTTCTGGGCAATCTGCCGCAGGGTCTGAGTCATCTGGCGTTGATCGGCGCGGCACTGGATTTGCAGTCCTGAGAACTGTTTAGGCACCCGGCGCGCGGGTAGGACTGACGGATCACAGATTGGTGAAGGAGTACGGATATGCCTGCTGGCGAAACCGGAATCGACGATGTGACTTTCGATTTGATCTCGGTGCAGTACCACTCATTGAAGGCCGGCCACGATTACGGGCAGTACGTTCGTGATGCGAAGAACGCTGGTTTGGACGACGTCGCTTCGTTTTTCGAAGAGGTCATGTCACAAGACGCCGAGCGTGCCCAACGCGCGCACAAGCTGCTCGCGTCGATCCAGTCGTCGGGTTAGCCCGCTACCTGAAGCGCGACAGCACCCGGCGCACCAGACCGGTGGACTCGCCCGTCGGTGGCTGCCGGTTGGCATACGGCCACGGCCGGTTGCGCTCCGGCACAGATGACGCTCGTGCCTGCTTGAGCCGCATTCGTAGGTGCCGACGCAGCTCGAGCAGTTCGGTTTCAGCCCAGCGGTTTTCGGTCTCCGTCGGATCGGTGGTCAAGTCGTAGAGCTCCCACTGGTCGTCGATCGGATCGCTGCGATACGCCTCGCCCCCGATCCCGTTGGCGGCCAGGTGGCGCACGCCGGGCTCGGTCCAGGTCGCCGGGTCGTCGAAGGTGCGGACCAGCTTCCAGAGATGTCCTGCTCCGCCGTCCGTGTCCTCGACACGTACCACCAGGCCTTCGAAGTTGGACGCCACATGAGCGGGCAGCCTGATACGAAGGGGCGCAGGCGGATTCACATCACGGCCCAGTTGACGAGACAGCGCTGACGCGCCGGTGTCGCCCTCCAGCACGTTGTCGCGGGTCATCAAGTAGACGGCGCGCGTGTCATCGGCCGACGCCCCGTCCACCACCGGCATCAGATCGCAGCCGGGGAGCGGATGCACCTCCGAGAACGACTCGGCGAGGGTCGCCGCGACGGCCTCCACATCCACGCCGGCCGCCCCGAGCAGTGTCGGAACCAGGTCGACGTGCGATGTGGGAGCCTCGACTGTGCGCGCAACGGTGGGGTTTTCGCCGATGCGGGCGATGACGAACGGCACCCGGGTGGCCTCGTCGTAGAGGTTGAACCATTTCTGGTGCAGTCCGCCGTGCGCACCGAGCAGCTCGCCATGGTCGGAGGTGCGCACCAGAACGGCTTTCTCCGAACCGTTTTCGGTGACAACTCGGCGCACCCGGTCGATCGGTGCGTCGACTTCGGCGTGCAGACGGTAGTAGAGGTCTCGGTAGCGCTGGGCGTTGCGTTTGTAGGTGCGGCTGATCGCCGGCGACGGGCCGTATCCGGAGTAGTAGGCCTCGCGGAAGGCGATCTGCGCGGCGGGCTTGCTCGACAGGTCCTCTTCGGCGGTGGGCGCCGGCGGCACCGGCGGCGGATCCAGCGGCGACGGTGGCACGGGGCTGCGGCGGACCCAGGCGGGAAAGAGCACGATGTCGTGCGGGTTGACGAAGCTGGCCACCAACAGAAACGGGCGCAGCGCCTTCGGGTCACCGGCCCGGCGCCGCGCGTAGCGGTCGGTCAGCCAAGCCACGACGCGATCGGCGATCAACGGGTCGCGCCGGAAACCGCTGTTTGCGTTGCCGGCCCCGTGCGGTTCGGGACCCACCCAGCCGGAGAAGCCGTAGGGAGCCAGCGGGTCCGCGTCGAGGTAGCGCTGTACCGCGACCGGGTCGACGACGCCGTCGTCGTCGTTGGTGGCCAGGGACCCGCCCGTCTGCGGATCCTCCAGGTCAGCGTGAGAGATGTGCCACTTGCCGTCGTAATGCGTGTCGTAGCCGGCCGCGCGAAACCAGTTCCCCAGCGTCGGCACCTCTCCGGCGCGCAGCCAACGCAACCGGGAATCGTCGAACCGCTTGCCGATGCCGTCGGTCTGGGTGACTCCGTGCAGGTCCGGATACTGGCCGGTGAAGATCGTGGGCCGGCTCGGCACACAGGCCAGCGATCCGGTGTAGTGGCGCGCGAAGTTGACGCCATGCTCGTCGAACCAGCGGCGACCGGGCATCTTCTGCCGGCGCCAAGCGAGCAGTTCGGCCGGCTCGTAGGGCGGTATGGCGCGCTCCTCGTCGGTCATCAGGATGACGATGTCGGGCCGGTCAGACATGCGCGTTCTCCAATCGTCGGGCCAGCCCCCTGAGCAGCTTCTCGGACTGCCTGGCCAGTACGCGCAGCAAGACGCGTTCTGCCGGACGCGCGGGTGGCCGGGTTCCCATCCTCAGCGTGCTGGTCAAGGTCACGGCCGTCGTCGCACCGGCGGGGCGCACCGACCAACTGTTGGTGACTGCGCCCAGGCGGGCGGGCAGACCCCCGATGTCGTACGTCAGCGTCTCGGGCGGGCTGAACTCGGTGATGCGCTCCACCAACGTGTTCGCACCCATCTGCACGCGACGGGTGGTGCCGATCCCCACCCCGGCACTGCCCTGGTTGAGCAGAGACGAATGGTCGACGTCGTCGGCCCAGGAAGACAGGCTCCCGAAATCCGCCAGGACATCCCAGACCTGCCGAGGTTGCGCGGCGATGGTTCGGCTGCGACTGATGGCTGCCACGTCGTCATCCAAGCATGTTCGGGCACTGGATTGGCCGAATCTTGACCCCACCGCACCCACGGTGCTAAGCAGGTGCTCAGCATTCGATGACGAGAGGGGATCGACGATGGCCGTGCAAACGGTACTGGACGAAATTCGGGAACGCCCCGGAACGGGAGACGTCATCCCGGTCATCGATCCGGCGACCGAAGAGCAGATCACCGAGTTCACCGATTGCGGCGAGGACGCGGTGAACCAGGCGGTGGGGCGGGCACGGGAGTCGTTTCAGTCCGGTGTCTGGTCGGAGCTGCCGGGTCGCCAGCGGGCCAAGATCATGTGGCGCATCGCGGATTTGATGGACGAGCATGCCGAGGAGTTCGCCCAGCTCGACTCGCTCAACACCGGCATGCCGCTGATGCAGGCGCAGTTGCAGATGTCCACCTGCTCGGAGTTCTTCCGCTATTACGCCGGGTGGTGTTCGAAGATCAACGGCGTCGCCTACGACGTGAAGACCGACGGAATCGCCACGGATGCCTTCGTCAACATGCACGCCTACACGTTGAAAGAGCCCTACGGGGTGGTGGGGCTGATCTTTCCGTGGAACGGTCCGATCTTCAACGCGAGCGCAAAGCTCGCGCCCGCGTTGGCCGCCGGCTGCAGCATGCTGGTCAAGCCTGCCGAGGAGACACCGCTGTCGGCGCTGCTGCTGGACCGGCTGATTCATCAGGCCGGCGTACCCGAGGGTGTGGTCAACCTGCTGACCGGCTACGGCCATACCGCGGGCGCGGCGATCACCGCGCATCCCGGCGTCGAAAAGGTCGCCTTCACCGGTTCGACCGAGGTGGGCAAGGAGATCGTGCGAGCCTCGGCGGACAACCTGAAGAAGGTCACGCTCGAATTGGGCGGGAAGTCGCCGGTGCTGATCTTCGACGACGCCGACATGAACAAGGCCGTCCTGATGGCCTCGCTCGGCATCTTCGTGCACTCCGGGCAGGGCTGCGTGTGCGGGTCGCGGATCTTCGCCCAGCGCGGCGTGTATGACCAAGTCGTGGAAGGCATTTCGATGATGGCGAATACCTTCAAATTGGGCGCGCCCAGCGAGGAGGGCTGCGTCAGCGGCCCGCTGATCAGCCAGAAACAACTGAACCGGGTGATGGGCTTCATCGACGAGGGCAAGAGCGACGGTGTCGACGTGGTCACCGGTGGGTACCGGCTGGACCGCAAGGGGTACTTCGTTCATCCGACGGTGCTCACCAACGTCGACCCCGGCATGCGCCTGTATCAGCAGGAGATCTTCGGTCCGGTGGTCAGCATCTTGCCGTTCGACGACGAGGACGAGGCGGTGGCCCTGGCCAACGACACCACCTACGGTCTGGCGGCCACCGCGTGGACGGAGAACCTGGGCCGCGCCCACCGGATCGTCAAGCGACTCCAAGCGGGCAGCGTGCAGGTGAACTGCCAATTGGTGTTCGACCACGACGTGCCGTTCGGCGGCCACAAGCAGTCCGGATGGGGTCACGAATTCGGCCGGGAGGGCATCGACATGTACATGAAGACGAAGTCGGTTTGGGCTCAGCTGTAGCGTTGGGTCCGTGTATGAACAGGGCGATACCGACATCACGGACCCCGCCGACGTCGGCTCACGCATCGATCCGGTCCTGGCCCGGAGCTGGTTGCTGGTCAACGGCACCCACGCCGACCGGTTCGATGCCGCTGCCCGCTCCCGCGCCGACATCGTCGTCTTCGACATCGAGGACGCGGTAGCGCCGAAGGACAAGGTCAGCGCCCGCGACAACGTGGTGCGTTGGTTGTCGGTCGGCAACGACGACTGGGTCCGGATCAACGGATTCGGAACCCCTTGGTGGGCCGACGATCTCGCGCAGCTGGCGGGTACCTCGGTCGGTGGGGTGATGTTGGCGATGGTCGAGTCGGTGGACCATGTCACCGAGACCGCCAAGCGGTTGCCGGACGTGCCGATCGTGGCGCTGGTCGAGACGGCCCGGGGACTGGAACGCATCACCGAGATCGCGGCGGCCAAGGGCACTTTCCGGCTCGCGTTCGGCATCGGTGACTTCCGCCGAGACACCGGCTTCGGTGAAGACCCGTCCACGTTGGCCTACGCGCGGTCCCGCTTCACCATCGCGGCCAAGGCGGCCGGGCTGGCCAGCGCCATCGACGGACCGACCATCGGTTCGAATCCGCTCAAGCTGATCGAGGCGACCGCGGTCTCGGTCGAGTTCGGGATGACGGGCAAAATCTGCCTGTCGCCGGATCAATGCGCGGTGGTGAACGAGGGCCTGTCCCCGTCGCAGGACGAAATCTGTTGGGCCAAGGAATTTTTCGCCGAGTTCGAACGCGACGGGGGCGAGATCCGCAATGGTTCGGACTTGCCGCGCATCGCCCGGGCCACCAAGATCCTGGACCTGGCCAGGTCCTATGCGATCGAGGTGTCGGATTTCGAGGACGATCAAGGCCATTCGCCAGCTCCGACGGACACCTACCATTACTGAGTCCGGGGGCGAGTTTTTGGGCGCGAGCAGACGCAAAATCCCCCGGTTTCGTACCGAAACGGGGGATTTTGCGTCTGCTCGCGCAACTCCCGCAGTCCCGGTGAGTTGCGGCTCTCGGTTGCCCTGCGCAGTCCGCGACCCGACGATGTCGAGGCGTTGGCCGAGCTCGGCGTGCACGAGCTGGTGCTGGTCGAGTCGCCGCCGGATGACGCCGACGCGGTGCCCGACTGGATTGCCGCACTCGCCGAAAGATGGATCAGGCGGTGATGTCGCGCAGCGCCTGTGCAGTGTCCAGATCGGAATAGGCCGCCGAATACCGTTGCGCCAGTGCGACAGCGATGTCCGGTCGTTGCCACAGGTCGCCCGCGCTGGCGGTGCACAGCCAGATGGCCAGTCCGTGCGCCACCGACGCCCGGTACCACAGCCAGATTTCCTCGCTGCTCGGCGTCTCGTCGCCGGGCAGCCCGAGCGAGGCGCGGTAGACCTCGAGCAGTTCACGTTCGTGGTCGCGCCGGTCCGCAACGGTCAGCGCGCCCTGCAGGAAATAACCCAGATCCAGCGACCAGTTGCCCCGGCGGGCGACCTGCCAGTCCAGGAAGCCCACCTCACCCCCGGGTAGCAGATAGGTGTTGCCGATGTGCGGGTCACCGTGCAGCAGGGTTTGTGGTCCGGCGGTCAGGGTCCGGATGTAGGGCTTCCAGATCGACTCGATCAGCCGGTCGGCGGTCAGGGACAGCACTTCGGCCGGTGCGTCGTCACCCAGGCGCGCCTGGGCTTCGTGCAAGGGAGCGTATTGCATTCCGTCCCAAGGAAGAAACGGTTCGAGCCAGCGCAGCGCCGGATACGTCGGTAGGCGCTCGTTCCAGTACTTGCCGTGCAGTCGAGCCAGTCCACGCACGCCCGAGGCGGCTTGATCCACCGACATCGGACGGGTGGCATCACGAGGGTCGGCGGCGCGCGCGTTGAGATCCTCCATGATCATCACGAAGTCGTAGTCGTCCTCATCGATCAGGGCCGTGTAGACGACGGGGTGCTCGAGCGGTAGATCGACGTTGTTCATGAACAGGCGCGGCTCGTGGAACATGCCGCTGGTCATGCGGATCATGTCTTTGTGGGCGGGGTCGGCGGCCTTGGCGAAGACCGTGGCCGGCCCGGCGCCGGTGGAGTAGGTGAGTTGCAGACGGGCCCGGCGGTTGGTGCCGTCGTCACGACCGGCGACGGTGACCGACTCGACCGTCGCGCCGGGAAAGTGGCTGACCAACGCCGCGGACATCCAGCCGGGAGTTATCTCGTCCCAGGACTTGGGCACCGAAAGTGCAGCGGTCATTTCAGTAGTCATACTCCGCGAGTGGGGTCTCGGTGCCGGGTGGGGTGCCGTTCAGCGATATGGCCGCGGGGACCATCTCGCTGGTGACCAGTCCGTGTCGCGTGGTCACCTCGTCGATGACGTCGAACCTGCGCGCGATGTGCTGCGGTGTGTCGACGACGATGGTGGTGACCGGGACCTGTCTGGTGAGTTGAAAGACCTTGTCTCCGTGCGGTTTATGGTTGCCATGGAAACCCCAGATGCCGCGCAGCACCGTGGCGCCGCGAGCGTTCCCGGATCGCATCAGTTGCTGGACGATGGCGCGGTGGATCGGTTGACCTTCGTGCAGGGTCGCCGCGGTGGTGTGCACCATCAGCTTCTGCCACAGAGGGCGGCCCCGGCTGTCGGCCGGCGGGAGTTCTTGGGGACGGGCGAACAGTTCGCCGTCGCGTTTGCACAGTCGCACGCGTTCGGTGGTCAGTTGTGGGTCGGGAAGCAGTTGCGCGAGTTCGGTGGTCGCGGCCCACACCTGCGCCGGTAGCCCGACGGCGATGATCATCTGGGGGACATCGACGTTGCGCCCGAAAAACCGGGCCCGTTGCCGCTCACCGTAGGCGGTGCCGTCGACACCGAGAAACACTGTGGCACCGGCAAATCCATGCCGATGCAGCAGTTCACAGACAGCTAGATGGGCGGGCCTGCCGGCCACGCGTACCTGCCGGCCGACGTACACGGTCAGCTTGGCGGCATCGCCGGTTCGGCTGTCGATGTGCGTGGCGGCGTCGGTGCCGCTGTTCCTGGTGACCAGCCGTGCGCGTTCCAGCGTCACGAGCCCCCGGCCGGTGATCGCGGTGACGTCGTCGACCAGAGACCCGATCCTGGACTCGGCGTCGACGGCCGCGATGGTCACGGGCGGATCCTCGGACAAACTCAGCGAACGGTCGCTGCGCAGTTCGCCTTTGGGTCCGAAACCGGAGATGCCGCGCATCATGACGCTGGTTGCGATGCCACGAGAGCCGAACAGATCCAGCATCGCATCCGCCAGGAATCGTCTGGAGTCGCCGACGGCACGTTGCCGTTCACCGAAGTACGCGGTGAGTTTCAGGCTCTGCTCGCTCATATCAGGCCCGCGATCCGTTGCCCCAGCACCACAGCCGCCAGTCCGAGCGCCACGCTGACAGCGATGTTGGCGAACGCCGCCGGTAGCTGGCGTTCCTCGCTGAGTCGCTGAGTCTCGAGCATCCAGGTGGAGAAGGTGGTGTAGGCGCCGACGAAGGCGGTGCCGGCCAGCAGCGCAGCGTCTTTGGACAGGGCCAGGCTGCCCAGGAAACCGAGCAGCGCGGCACCGGTGACGTTGACCGTCAACGTGCCGTAGGGGAACGGGCGGCCGAGGCGGCGGACGACGGTGCGATCCACCAGGAATCGCGCAACCGAGCCCATACCACCGATGACCATGACCCCGAGCCAGACCAGGACCGTCGTCATCGGATCCGCGCCCGGCGCACCAGGGCAGTGGCCAGGTACACCGCCAGCAGTCCGAGTGTGATGCTCACGACGGTGTAGGCGGTCGCCAGCAGCCAGTGGCCGTGCTCGATCATCTTGACCGTCTCGACCTGCATGGTGGAAAAGGTGGTCAGCCCGCCGCACAATCCGGTGCCCAGCAGCGGGCGTCGGTAACTGGACAGCGGCAGCCTTTCCAGCAGCCGAGTGGTGAAGTAGCCGACCAGGAACGCGCCCACGATGTTGACCACGAACGTCGGCCACGGCCAGCGGGCCGGATCGGGAACGGCCAGGGTCGCCAGCGCCGCTCGAGCCAGCGAGCCCAGCGCGCCGCCGGCGAAAATCGCTGCCAATTCCCGAGAGTCGGGGCGTGCCACCGGTTGTTTCCCTCCCGTGTGCCTAGTGTGCGCCTAGCAGCCTAAGGCGGCACCGCGGCGTATGGGCAGAATTGGTGACCATGGCCCACCCGCGAGCCGGTCAGCCGGCGCAGCCCCAAGACCTTGTCGATCTGCCGCATCTGGTGACGGCGTACTACTCGCTTCGTCCCGACCCCGAGGACGTGGCGCAGCAGGTGGCGTTCGGTACCTCGGGGCATCGCGGTTCATCGTTGAACGGCGCATTCAACGAGGCTCACATCCTGGCCATCACCCAAGCGATCGTCGAGTATCGCGCGGCACAAGGCACCACCGGCCCGTTGTTCATCGGCCGTGACACACACGGCCTTTCGGAGCCGGCGTGGGTTTCGGCGCTGGAGGTACTGGCCGGCAATGATGTGGTGGCCTTGATCGATGCGGCCGACCGGTACACGCCGACGCCGGCGATCAGCCACGCGATCCTGACGTACAACCGCGGACGCGACGCCGGACTGGCGGACGGAATCGTGGTGACGCCGTCGCACAACCCGCCGATGGATGGCGGGTTCAAGTACAACCCGCCCAACGGCGGACCGGCGGACAGCGCCGCGACCGGTGCTATTGCCAAGCGCGCCAACGAAATTCTGCGGGACGGGCTTTCGGGAGTGCGTCGGGTGCCGCTGGCGCGCGCGTTGAGTCGGGTGCAGCGCCACGACTATCTGAGTTCGTATGTCGACGACTTGCCCAACGTCGTGGACATCGACGCGATACGCGCGGCCGGGGTGCGTATCGGCGCCGACCCGCTCGGCGGGGCCAGCGTGGACTACTGGGGCGGGATCGCTTCGCGTTTCGGTTTGGACCTGACTGTGGTCAATCCTCTGGTGGACGCGACGTGGCGGTTCATGACCTTGGATCACGACGGCAAGATCCGGATGGACTGCAGCTCACCTTCGGCGATGGCTGGGTTGATCGCCAACCGGGACGACTACCAGATCGCCACCGGCAACGACGCCGACTCCGACCGGCACGGCATCGTCACCCCCGACGGCGGACTGCTGAATCCGAACCACTACCTGGCGGTGGCAATCGACTATCTGTTCACCCACCGGCCTTCGTGGCCGGCAGATGTGGGCGTCGGCAAGACCGCGGTGAGTTCGTCGATGATCGACCGGGTGGTGGCGGGTCTCGACCGGGAACTGGTCGAGGTTCCCGTCGGCTTCAAGTGGTTTGTGGACGGATTGATCGGCGGCACCATCGGATTCGGCGGGGAGGAGTCGGCGGGAGCTTCGTTCCTGCGCCGGGACGGATCAGTGTGGACCACCGACAAGGACGGCATCATCCTGGCGTTGCTGGCGTCGGAGATCCTCGCGGTGACCGGGCGGACGCCGTCGCAGCGGTATGCCGAGTTGGCTGCCGTATATGGCAAGCCGTGCTACGCGCGGGTGGACGCGCCGGCCGATCGCGAGCAGAAGGCTCGGCTGTCCCGGCTTTCCGCCTCCGAGGTTTCTGCGTCGGAGTTGGCGGGGGAGCCGATCGTGGCGAAGCTGACTTCGGCGCCCGGTAACGGTGCTTCGCTCGGTGGGCTGAAGGTGGTTACCGAGAACGCATGGTTTGCGGCGCGACCGTCGGGCACCGAGGACGTGTACAAGATCTACGCGGAATCCTTCCTCGGGCCCGAGCATTTGACGGAGGTGCAAGAAACGGCCCGCAAGGTGGTCAATACAGTCATCGGGTGACCATCTCGCTACGGCGTCCCCGTCCGAGGGGGCACGGGTCTACCCGACTGCCGCGCGAGGTCTGGATCCTCAGTTGGGCCAACGTCATGGTCGCGCTGGGCTACGGGGTCATTTCGCCGGTGATGCCGTCGTTTGCCCGCACCTTCGGAGTCAGCATCGACGCAGTGACCTTCCTGGTCACCGTCTTTTCGTTGAGTCGCATGTGTTTCGCGCCGCTCAGCGGTGTCCTCGTACAGCGGATGGGGGAGCGGCGAATTTATCTCGCCGGTTTGCTGATCGTCGCGCTGGCCAGCGCCGCCTGCCCGTTCTCTCACACGTACTGGCAATTGCTGGTTTTCCGGGTCATCAGCGGCATCGGATCAACCATGTTCTTCGTGTCGGCATTGGGCCTGATGATCCACATCAGCCCTCCCGATGCGCGCGGACGGGTGGCGGGTCTGTTCACCACATCGTTCATGGTGGGAGCGGTGGGTGGGCCGGCGGTGGGTGCGCTGGCGGCCGGATGGGGTTTGGCCGCGCCGTTCCTTATCTTCGGCGGGGGGCTGCTGGCCGTCACGGCAGTGGTGTTTTTCAGCCTGCGTCACTCGGAACTGGCCGCACCTGGTCCGCCGACCCGATCGACGGTGACGATGCACCAGGCATTGCGGGTACGCGCGTACTGGTCGTCATTGCTGGCCAACTTCGCCACCGGCTGGTCGGCGTTCGGGCTGCGCGTCGCGCTGGTCCCGCTGTTCATCACCGACGTCATGGGACGAAGCGTCGGCGTCATCGGCGTGGTGCTTGCGATGTTCGCGGTCGGTAATGCGATAGCCGTCGTCCCCAGCGGCGATCTGTCTGACCGGGTCGGCCGGCGCACACTGCTCATCGTCGGACTTGCCGCGTCCGGTGCCGCGACTCTCTGGCTCGCCGCCGTGACCTCGCTGCCGTGGTTCTTGGTCGCGGCGTTCGTCGGTGGCGCGACAGCGGGCATCTACATGTCGCCGATGCAGGCTGCCGTCGCGGACATCCTCGGCAGCGAGGCGCGCGCGGGTGGCCCGGTGGCGATGGTGCAGATGGTGTCCGATCTCGGGGCCATCGTGGGTGCGACGACGGTCGGGTGGTTCGCCGGGCACGTGAGCTACGGCTGGAGTTTCGGCGTCAGCGGAATTGTGCTGCTAATTGCTGCTCTCGGCTGGGTATTGGGACCGGAAACCCGGCTGAATGCGTTGAGTCCGGAAGGTCTTGCTGAGTCGTCGGCGGAGGACAAGGGCCTATGACCAGCAGCTTTGATGGACGGTTGCCGGTGGTGTAGCTTCGATTGGCACGACATTTGGGGCTATGGCGCAGCTGGTAGCGCACCACACTGGCAGTGTGGGGGTCAGGGGTTCGAGTCCCCTTAGCTCCACCCAGAAACCGCAGGTCACAGCGTTTCGCTAATTCTCCCGTCAACACAGCGGTCAACATCGGGCGTATTCTGCCTGCATGGCGACGCTTCGACTGCGCACCCGCAAAGACGGTAGTTCCTACACATCGGTGCTTTTCAGGGTTGACGGCAAGCAGTCGTCGCTGTCTTTCGATGACCACGGGCTGGCGGTCCGGTTTCGGGAACTGGTCAACCAGGTGGGCCCGGCTAAGGCCCTTGAGGTCATGGCTGTGACAGAACGTGCGGGCTCGATTCTGACGGTCGAAGAGTGGATCGGCCATCACATTGACCACTTGACCGGCGTCGAGCCCGGGACCGTACGACGCTATCGGTCCTATCTGACCAACGACATCGCGCCGGTCTTGGGCGTCACGCCGCTGGCGGCGTTATCCCGTGATGACATCGCGCTGTGGGTGAATGCAATGTTCGACCAAGGTGCATCCGGCAAGACGATTGCCAACAAGCAGCGATTCTTATCCGGAGCGATGAACGCGGCCGTTGCGGGCGGCCACATCTCCGTCAACCCGTGTCGCGGCCTGCGCCTGCCTCGATGGGAGCGGCGAGAGATGGTGTTCCTCACCGAATCCGAATTCGCCCTCCTGCTCAATGCCGTCACCGAGTACTGGCGGCCGTTGGTAACCTTCCTCGTCGCGTCCGGAGCCCGGTGGAGCGAGGCGACCGCGTTGCGACCTGACGACGTCGACCGTGCGCAAGGCACTGTGCGAATATCCCGGGCCTGGAAGGCGGATGACGAGGGCGTCAGACTTGGACCGCCCAAGTCGGCTAAATCCGTGCGCACCATCAACGTCGCCGATAGTGCCCTTGCGAAGCTGGACTACTCCGGCGAGTGGCTCTTCACTAATCGGGTCGGAGACTACGTTCGCGCGCAGGGGTTCACTCGACGGGTGTGGGCGCCGGCCGTGAAACGGGCGGCGCTCGGCAAGACGCCTCGGATTCACGACCTGCGGCACACCTGTGCCTCGTGGATGATCGCTGATAACGTGCCGCTGGCTGTCGTGCAGCAACATCTAGGGCATGAGTCGATCGAGACCACCGTGGGGACGTACGGGCACCTGGACCGCCGCAGCGCGCAGGCGGCCGCCAGTGCCATCAGCGTTCGATTGGAGATCGGGCGTACGTCCACCACGTGACGTCGCCTGGCGCGGAAAATTGGTTCGCGAGCGATGTCGCGTTAAGCGAATCCAGGGCTTAGCGTAGATGCATGGAACTGTCGGCATCGATTACGCTCTTGGGCAATCGATGTCATTCGGTTCGTGTGAGGACAGCGTGTCTCGCAACAGGTTTCATAAAGACACGGGATCCATCTTGACTGGGCCGCTGACATATGATCTTGCCGAGGCCGCCGAGCGAATCGGCGGCGTGTCGGAGAAATGGTTGGCCGCTCAACTGAGGGCGGGCAAGCTACAAGGGCGAAAAGTCGGTAGGAAGTGGCGGATGACCCTCGGCGACATCGAATCGGCGGTGGAAATGTTTCGTGTTGTGGCGCAGGATGTTTCGCTAGATCGGGCCCAGCAAGAGCATCTGGGTTCTTCGGGCCTGACTCGAACTAGTCGCCGGCGGTTCGCGTCGTAGCGACCGTTGCACTTACGGGTCACGGGGAAGTCTTCGCCCAGACGACAACAGCGTGTTGTCGGCCGTTCGATCGGTCGCCCCACTCGGAGGATCCTTCGCGCGTCATTCGTCGCCATCCCCTACGTTGGAGCCTTGGCGTCAATGTAGTTCGACTCTCCCCGGCAATGGGCAGCACGCTCACTCCGGGTTGTCGAGTCGCAGGCGATCGCTGCGACTGGGGCAGTGGCCAACGAAGGGCCGCCGCTGCAAAGCCAGCGAACCGACCGCCGCGCAACTATTAGTGGTGAGTTCGAGAACAATCGTCAGGGATGTCCGAAATTCTTAAGTCGCACACGCGGGTCGCCACTGTCCAGATTTCTGACCTCAAATGTGGTTGAATATCTGGACACTACCGAGAAGGGGTTCCCGTGGCTGAACCGCTCGAAATTCGACAGCAGAGCATCGAACAGCGTCTAGTTGAGTTCGACCTGACGATTTCAGATATTCACGACCGCATCATCTACGCCGCGATCCAAGCCGCAGATGCCGTCAGCCCACTTGCACCGAAGGGTGCGCCGGGTCGCCACGCGCACGACTACTGTGTCGCCGCACTGCGCTCTGTCTTGCTCGCGAAAAGCGGCTGGGAAATCGTTGAGGACGACTTTGTAGCTAGGACGGTGCACCGGAAGAAACGGATCGCGATCGTTGTGGCGAGCGGCAACGAGCTCACCGGCATCCCCGGAACCGACAGCGACTTCACCACCAAGTGGCACAAAGGTTCACGCGCCTTCGCAGGGGCTCCGACCAACCAGCAGATGGGCTTCGACGATGTCGACGGTAGCGGCTTCGACTGGGGTCTACGCGAAAATGATCCGTCGATGGAATGGCGCCTGTGGTATCTCCTCCACTACCGCACCAAAGACTCGGTCCGATTAGAACTCAGCGCTCCTGGCCATCTTGACGACGCGGAATTTCCACGCAGTTGGATCGAGCGGATTCTTCTGCCCCCCTACATAGTTAGTCAGAGCGATGGCGGTAGCGGTTCCGCCTCGCGTGACGATGACGATCGCGACGACGGCAGCGCGCGGGTCGAAGTTCCAGTCCAGAAGAGATGACGACGCGCGAATTCGTCCCCTCGCGGTTGGAATTCGCTAGGAAACGCAAGGGGATCCCTCGAACCAAACTGGCAGCATTACTCGGCGTGAACCCAAAGACACTGCAACGCTGGGAAGCCGGGGTAACCACGCCGGCCGAAGACCAAATCGTAGAACTCGCAGAACAACTACGTGTCCTCCCGAAGTTCTTTTCCTCGGCCGATATCGAGGTCGTCCCGGATGACGCCGTCAGTTTCCGCGCGCTCACGAAAATGACAGCGGCAGAGCGAGACGGCGCGACTGCGTCCGGCCGACTAGGCGTGGAGTTCATGCGATGGGTCGAGACGATGTTCGATCTACCAGCCAACAGTGTTCCAACGCTTACCGGCTGGAAGCCAGAGCTTGCAGCGGAGGCTGTTCGCGAAAGGTGGAATCTGGGCTCCGGTCTCATTCGTGAGCTGTTACCCGTCTGCGAGCTACACGGCATCCGTGTGATGAGCTTGGCCCCCGAGTACCACAACGTTGACGCCTTCAGTTTCTACGACAAGGGCACACCGTTTGTCTTCCTGAATACTACGAAGACGGCAGAGAGATTGCGGTTCGACCTTGCCCACGAACTAGGGCATTTGGTCATGCATGGCGAGTACGAGGTCTGCCAGGGTCGCGAAGCGGAGATGCAATCCAACGATTTCGCAAGTGCCTTCTTGATGCCGCGCGACAGCGTGTTGTCTGCCGGATTGTTCGGATCCAACGTCGAGCAGGTGATTCGCGCGAAAAGCAAGTGGCACGTTGCCGCGATGGCACTTGCTCACCGACTGAATTCACTAGGACTGGTGACGGAGTGGGGTTACCGCTCGCTCTGCGTGGAGCTCAGTAAGCGCGGCTTTCGACGGAGCGAACCTGGATCGCAGCTGAGGCACGAATCGTCACAGATCCTAGGAAAAGTCATGGCAGCACTACGAGCCGATGGGTTTACCACGCGGCGCGTAGCCACCGAGATCGGACTTCCCGCAACCGAATTCGCCGCCTATCTGTTCGGGCTCACTGTCACCTATCAAGATGGCGCCGGAAGTGCGCCCACGATCCGAGACAGGCCAAGGCTGGAAGTGGTTGGGGGCACCGCTCAGGCCGATCACGCGTATGTGAGCGCATTCGATGAGTGAGGTTCACCTGAAGGTTGCTCGGTGGGCGGGGTCCGCAACGAATTGCCGACCCAGAGGCAACGGGCGCCGCTTGTGGTGTTCCCGTGACTTTCCGCTCAGGGTCGGACTGCGAACGCTCTCATCGTCCTGCGGCCCGCTCGCTTCTGTACGACGTGGAGATTCGCTGATGTATATCGAACGCGTAGTGGTGACGCGCTCTCGGTGCTTCGGGTCACGCACAACCATCGACTCGCAGAGTTGACTGCGCTGATCGGGGGCGACGGCGCGCAACCGACATCCGAGAACGCCCGCGTTCTGGCCGACGAAGGTGAATTTCGGGATTTGCGGAACGCTCTAGGCGACGCCACCACGCAACTCGCCCGCCATGCGGATATGGGCGTCGGCGTCTTTGATTGGCTCTTAGAAGTCTGGCCACGCCCTCGGCGGTAGATCCCAGGCTCGGATTACAGCTCGAGCCCCCGATCGCCGCGGTCGATGTGGCGGTCTGGGGTGGTGAGGTTGTCGATGTGGGCGGCGGCTTCGGCGATGTCGCGCAGGCGGTCGACGATGTGGGTGCGCTGGCGTAGTAGTTCGATGGCTTGGTCGCGGGTGGTGCTGGTTGCGCTGGTGGTGGCGAGGTGGTGTTCGGCGCGTTCGATGGCGGTGCGCGGGGCCGGGTTGGGGTCGGGTTCGGGGATGCCGAGTTGGTGGGCGGCGGTGGAGTTGTGGTGAAGCGCGGTGAGCAGGGTATGTGCGGGTTGGTGGTGGTGGTCGCCGGTGGTGATGAGGATGAGTTTGGTGTTGGTGGCCGCAGCGGCGTTGGTGAGCCAGTGCAGGTTGTCGGTGCTGAGGTGGTCAGCGTCGTCGACGACGATCAGGCTGCCCAGTGGAAGTTTCAGGGGGCGGTTACCGAGTGTGGTGCGGGCGCTGTCGATGTGGCCGGTGGCGTCGGCGTAGCGGTGTTGGGCGGCGTAGTCGCGGGCCGCCGGGCTGGCGGTCAGCGCGAGCACACGGTGATCTTGGTGGTGTGCGGTCGCCACGAGCGCGGCCAGTGCACCGTGCTTGTCGGCGCCGGGGTGCAGGTGCAGTGCTTGCACGGTGTGGATGTTGGCGGTGATCGCGGTAACGACGCGGCGGTGGGTGTCGTCGAGGTCGGCCACCGCGGTCTCGTCCGGGTAGTAGAGGGCTCCGGGGCTGACGGTGCTGGCGGCCTGCAGGAAAGCAACCTCGGCGCGTAATACGTCGAGGTCGGCGGCCAGATCGTAGGCGTAAGTGGGACTTTGGGCCAGGGCGCGGGCCGCGCAGGCTTCGGCGCGGCGAAGTTGGTCATCGAGGGTGCGAGCGTTTCGGCGGGCGTCGTTGAGGGTGGCGGTGTCGTCGGTGATGGCCTCGGTGCGGCGGGTGTGGATGTGGTGTTCGGTGACGATGCCTGCGGGGCCGCCGGCGGCGTCGAGCAGGGCGGTGCGGGCGTCGTCGAGGCGGGTGCGTGCAGTGTGCAGCGCGACAGTGATGCGCTCGGTGTTCTGGCTGACCTGGTCGCGGTGAGCGCGGTAGCGCGCGGCGGCACCATCATCGGCGCGGCTGGTCGCCGCGGTGATGACAGCGTCGAGTTGGTCGAGCAGTGCACTGTGCAGCGCGGCGGCGTCTTCGGCGTGCACCCACCGGGTGTGGGCGTGGGCCAGGGCCTCGTGCAGGGGACGTTGTTGCTCGTGGCGGTGGCGCAGGTCGGCGAGTTCGGCGGCGGCGGCGTGTTCGGCGGGTCCACCGCCCCCGCCCAGGATGGCTTTTTCCAGCTCGCGGGCGTGGCGGTAGGCGGCGTCGCGGCGGGCGCGCAAAGCCGGGATGTCAGTGTTCTCGGCCCGCGCAGCACCTAGGGGTCGGTGGTGAGGGAGGTCGTCGAAGTCCAGGCCGGCGAGGTCCTCCTCGGCGAAGCTGTAGGGGTAGTCGGTGGGGTCGGGTGGCGGCTCGCCCAGATCCTCGTCGAGCCCGTAGTCGCCGGTGATGTCGAAGTCGAGCTGGCCGGCGACGACAGGAGTTTGGGTGGCGT